>NZ_BAMP01000013.1 GCF_000615975.1 Nitratireductor aquibiodomus NL21 = JCM 21793
TCCGCGCGGGCGCGCGACTATCAGCGCAGCAAGGGCGCGCTGATGGCGCCGGTGCTGGAATCCTTCGAACGGCTGCGCAAGGAGGCGGACCTGGTGATCGTCGAGGGGGCGGGATCGCCGGCCGAGATCAATCTGCGTGCGCGCGACATCGCCAATATGGGGTTTGCCACTGAAGCCGACGTGCCGGTGGTGCTGGTGGGCGACATCGACCGGGGCGGCGTGATCGCGGCGCTGGCCGGCACGCATCTGATCCTCGATGAAGCGGACCGGCGCATGATCGTTGGCTATATCGTGAACAAGTTTCGCGGCGATCTCTCGCTGTTCGACGACGGGATTGCCGCCATTCACGATTTCACCGGCTGGCCCTCTTTCGGTGTGGTGCCGTGGCTTTCCGAAGCGCACCGCCTTCCGCCGGAGGATTCGGTCGCGCTGGCGCGCCGCACGAGTGTGCTGCCGGCTAAGCTCAGGGTCGCCGTTCCGATGCTTTCGCGCATCGCCAATTTCGACGATCTCGACCCGCTCTCGGCCGAACCCGAGGTGGAGGTGGTGTTTGTGCCGCCGGGCGAGCGCCTGCCGCGCGATGCGGGGTTGATCGTGCTGCCGGGTTCGAAATCGACCATCGGCGATCTCGCCTTCCTGCGCCGGCAGGGCTGGGACGAAGACCTGAAAGCGCACCGGGAGCGCGGCGGGTATATCGTCGGCCTGTGCGGGGGTTATCAGATGCTGGGCCGCAGTGTGGAGGACCCGGAAGGGTTCGAGGGCGCGGCAGGCCGTGTCGAGGGGCTCGGTCTGCTGGATGTCGAGACGGTCATGCAGCATCAGAAAGCGCTGCGCGAGGTGGAGGCCGTCTCGGCCAGATACCGCGTGCCGGTCACAGGATACGAAATCCACATCGGCCGGACGGAAGGGGAGGACTGCGCCCGGCCCGTTGCCATGATCGGCGACCGGGCAGAGGGCGCGACGTCAGGGGATGGCAGGGTGTCGGGCACCTATCTGCACGGTCTGTTCGGCTCCGATGCTTTTCGGGCGCGGTTTCTCAGCGAGTTTGGCATCGAGACGGGCGGGGGCAGCTATCGCGCCCAGGTCGAGACCGCGCTCGACGACATCGCCCTAAAACTCGAACGGCATCTCGATTGCGATGCCCTGCTGGCCGCGGCGCGCTGACCCTACTCGGCGGCAGGGTTTTCATGCGCCTTTGGCCAGTAGGTGCCAAAGCACCAGACATTGCCTTCGGGATCGGCGCAGATGAAATCGCGGCTGCCATAGTCCGTGTCGCTCAGGTCCTGCAGGATTTTCGCGCCGGCGCCCCGCGCCCGGGCGTAAAGGAGATCTGCATCGTCGATCGCCACATAGGTGGATTTGCCTCCTGTCGCGCCCGGCGTGCCCACCAGGTCGCCATAGGCATCGTCGGCCGTTTCGCCGATCATGATCATGGACGACCCAAGGGCAAGCTCGGCATGGACGATGCGACCTTCGCGCTCGTGGCTGGCGTGGACGCGGAAGCCGAATGCCTCGACAAGCCAGTCGGCCATGCGGGCGGCATCGCGGTAGCGAAAGGTGGGGTAGATGCGTGGGGCCTCAAGCGGGATGATCTGGCTCATCACTCTCTCCGTTTCTCACGCCGCCACATTGTCACCGGCACGCGGAAACGTCTTGAAGAAATGTTACCGCTGATCAGCTGACGCGGCGTTTCCAGCGGGACGGGGTCTCACCGGAAAACTCCATAAAATCGCGGCTCATATGTGCCTGATCGGAAAAGCCGCATTCAAGCGCTACATCAGCCATGGCCCGCCCGCTGCTCATGGCAAGCTGCCGCACGCGGTGAAATCGCACCATGCGCGCATAGGTCTTGGGCGCGATCCCCACGTTTCGATGGAACATTTCGACGAGGTGCTTGCGGCTGCAATCGAGTTCGGCAGCGATATCGGCCATGGATGCCGATCCGTGAGAGGTCGCGATGCGCCGCAGGGCGATGGCGGTTTTCCGATCCGGCGCCGACGCTTCAAGCAGGCGCCGATAGACAATGCTCTCGACGATACCGAGGCGGCGGTTCCAGTCGGGCTCCGCTCCAAGACGCTCGCGCAGGTGCCAGGCAAGCGGCCCCAGAATGTCGTCGAGCGGAACCATGCGCGCGGCGAGCTCATGCATCGGCACACCGAAGAAGCGGCGTGCGCCGATCGGCGTGAAATCGACCTGGATACAGGCGCTGGCGCCGAAGGAGTCGATGACCGCCGGTCCGGCATAGAGGCCTGAAGTGAAACAGGCGAACCGTTCATCCTGCTTCGGTGTGCGGCCAAGCGCGATGGTGAAAAAAGACGAAAAACTGATGATCAGCGGCACGGCCAGCGGCGCAGCCTGTATCTGACGAAAATGACCGCTCGTGCGCTCGGCATAGCCGGTGAAGCCGAGGACCGCGTCGCAAAACGCTGGTTGTGGAGGGCGCCTGATGAGGAAAAAGCAGTCAGGATCCGGCGGAAGAAGGCCTGCCGCCGTTTCCAGTCCTGGAAGTCCTGAAACATCGTACATGCAGGCACGATAGTGCCGCGCGCCCTTTCTGGAAAGGACTTCAGACGCCTTTCAGCATCGTTCCTCCTGCAAGCAGGATGTAGGCCAGTGTCATGATCCAGAAAGAGGGGATCGGCACGAAGGACAGCAGGTTCAGAGCCGCGAGAAGCGCGATTACGGCGATAACGAGGCTGAGAAGGAAAACGAGCTTGGAGGGTGCGTTGAGTGTCATGGGTATCCCCGATCAAGTGTTAGCGGGGAAAAGATAAAGCCAGTTACAACTTATAGGCCAATATATCGCAGGAGCGGGTTGTCACCGTCCATCAGGAGCCGCACTGCCAGGGCAACGCAAACCAGAACCAGCAGCGGCTTGATGATGCGCGCGCCCTTCTTCATGGCAAAGGCGGCGCCGATGCGTGCTCCGGCGATCTGCGCCAGGCCCATGACCAGCCCCACTTTCCATGCAATTGCCCCGACCGCAGCGAAGGCGGCAAAACCGCCGACATTGGATGCGAAATTGAGGAACTTCGTGTGGGCTGTCGCCTTGAGCATGCCCTGGCCGGCGAGGCCGACGAAAGCGAGCATGAAGAACGATCCCGTTCCAGGACCGAACGCGCCGTCGTAAAACCCCAGTAGGGGTGCGATGGTCAGGCCAAAAAGGAACGGGGTGATGCGCTGGGCGCGGTCAATGTCGTTCAAATTCGGTTTAAACGCGAAATAGAGCGCAACCGCTATCAGCAGGAAAGGGAGCATGCCGCGCAGCAGATCAGCCGGCAGAACCGTGGCCACAAGCGCACCGGCGATGGATGCCAGGAAAGAGAAAACTGCCGGAAAAATCTGGCTCGAAACGCGGACATGCCCGGCTTTTGCGTAGGCGTATGCAGCGGCTCCGCTGCCGAACATGCCCTGCAGCTTGTTGGTGCCGAGCGCCAGCACCGGCGGGAAGCCCGCGAGCAACAGTGCCGGGATGGTGACGAGGCCTCCACCGCCGGCAATCGCGTCCATGAAACCGGCAAAAAATGCGGCCAGCGTCAACAGCAGGAGAATTTCGAGACTTGCTTCAAACATGTTCAGGGGGTAGCCAGCGGTAAGATGGCTTCTTGCAGCACAACCGGATGCACACCGCAAGGTGGATTTGCGACTGTACAGGAAGCTTTGCGCTGTGGTGCAATGAATGACAGAACTGCCCTGGCGAAGCTGCTTGTTGAGCCTGTCTGGAAGGGTTGTACTTGATTACTGCCAGAGCGTCATCGTGACGGACGAAGAAACCGGGAGCAAGCCATGTTTGCATCGCCAGAGTCCGGTTCAGGAGCGGAGGGGCCTTCGATGTCAGCCGCTTTGAATGCCATGGCCGCCGACGTGCTCCTTCTGCTTCGTCTGGCATTGACCGATGAGGTGCCGGGAAACCGTGAGAAGGCTGTTCTTGGCCGTTTCGCTTCCGCAATGCTCAAGCTTTCCGAGGACGACACCGCGGATATTGTCGGCACGCTCGAAGCGCTGGCAACGGAGACTGAAGTGATGCAGGCGAGAGCGAGCCTGCGTCAGATGAGCCAGGAGCGTCGGCTGATCCTTGCCGAAACACTGTTCGAACTGGCGATGCGTGACGCGGAGCTTGCCTCCCGGACCGAGCGACTGACGGCGCGGGTGTGTGACGTGCTGGGCCTAGGCGCAGACGAAGTGGCGCATCTGTCCGGCTGAGGTGAAACCTGCAGGCATGAGAAGAGCCGGCCGGCTGCACTACGACTGCAACGCGCGCGCATACGATGTGAAGCAGGAACTCAGATATGCTGCCTGGCCAGCCGCGCACTTATGGCTCGCTCCAGATCGGGGGCGGCATTGACAAGCGCCTGGGCCGCTTCCGATTCCGGGTGTCTCAAAACAGTTGCGGTAGGGCCGTTTTCGACGATGCGTCCCTCATGCATGACCATGACTTCGTCGGTGATTGCGCGGGCAACCGTTAGATCATGCGTGATGAAGAGATAGGTTAGATCGAGGCGCTTGTTGAGATCGGCGAAGAGGTCGAGAACCTGTGCACGGATCGAGACGTCGAGGGCCGAGACCGGTTCGTCGGCGACGATGAGCTTCGGGCGGGTGATGATGGCGCGGGCGATGGAAATGCGCTGGCGCTGACCGCCGGAAAACTCATGGGGGTATTTGCGCATATCACCGGCTGTCAGGCCGACGGATTCGAGCGCTTCGGCCACCCGTTCGCGGCGCTCGCTGGCCGAGGGTTTCTGATCAAGCAGATGCAGGGGTTCTGCCACCAGCCGCTCCACCTGATGGCGCGGGTTGAAGGAGCCATAGGGGTCCTGAAACACCACCTGCATGTTGCGGCGGGCGTGGCGCAGCTCATGCTCGCTCTTGCCACCGAGCGCCTCGCCATCGAGCCGGATTTCGCCCGATGTCGGCGTGTCGAGCGCCAGGATCATGCGGGCCAGCGTGGATTTTCCGCATCCCGACCGCCCGACCAGCGCCACCGCATGACCGGGCATGAGCGAGAAACTGACATTGTCCACGGCGCGGAAGGGTTCGGGACGGGAAAACAGCCCCCTGCGACGGCCCGGATAATCACGCGTTACGCTGGAAACGGTGAGGAGCGGCGTCTGACGCCTCTCGCCGTCTGCTTCCTGCGGCCGGGCTCTCGCCGGCACATGGGTGGAGGCTTCGGCGAGCTGACGCGTATAGGGATGTTTCTGCTGGCTCAGAACGTTCGCGGTGGGGCCGCTTTCCATCACCGCGCCATGACGCATTACGGTCACGCGGTCGGCCATGTCTGCGACGACGGCGAGATCGTGCGAGATGAGCAGAAGCCCCATGCGGTTTTCTTCCACCAGATCGCGAAGCAGGTCGAGGAATTGCGCCTGAAGCACCACGTCGAGCGCGGTGGTGGGCTCGTCGGCGATCAGCAGCTTGGGTTTCAACGCGCAGGCAATGGCGATGACGACACGCTGGCGCTGGCCGCCGGAGAGCTCGTGGGGATATCGGGAGAGCGGAAATCTGGCCTCAGGCAGACCAACGCGTTCAAGAATGGCGCGGGTGCGTGCCTCGGCATCCGGCCGGTTGGCGCCGGTGTGCCAGCGAATGCCTTCGGCCACCTGCTCGCCGATGGTCTTGACCGGATTGAGCGCGGTCATGGGCTCCTGAAAGACCATGCCGAGATCGTCGCCGCGCAGACGGCACATAGCCTCTTCTGGGGCTGACAGAATGTCGATCCCGTCGAAGACAACGCGGCCCTTTGCCCGTGCAAGCTCAGGCAGGAGCTGCATGACGGTGAGGGCGGTCATCGATTTTCCGGATCCGGATTCGCCGACAAGGCCAAGAACCTCGCCGGGCTGGATTTCAAGGTCGATGTCCTTCAAGACCGGATAGCCGGCAATGGAGAGCGACAGGTTTTCGATCTGGAGAAGGCTCATCGCTCGCGCCTCAGCCGCGGGTCGAGAAGGTCGCGCAGGCCGTCGCCCAGAAGGTTGAGCCCCAGCACCGTGATGACGATGGCAAGGCCCGGAAAAATGGCGAGATGCGGGGCGATCATCATGCGTGTCTGCGCTTCGAACAGCATGCGCCCCCAGGACGGCATGGGAGGCTGCGCGCCGAGGCCGAGATAGGAGAGGCCGGCTTCGGCCAGAATGCCCAGTGCAAACTGGATCGTGCCCTGTACGAGCAGCAGCGCAACAATGTTGGGCAGGATGTGCTCGATGGTGATGAGCGTCTTGCTCTTGCCGGCGGCACGGGCAGCGAGGATGAATTCGCGCGGCCAGATGGACAGCGCGCCGGCACGCGCCACGCGGGCAAAGACCGGTACGTTGAAAATGCCGATGGCTATGATGGCGTTGATCGCTCCGGGGCCAAAAATGGCGGTGATCATGATGGCTGACAGAAGGGCCGGGAAGGCGAAGACGAGATCGTTGAAGCGCATCAGGATTTCATCGACCAGGCCGCCGCGTGCCGCCGCCCATGTGCCGAGCGGCACGCCGAGCCCCATGCCGATGCCGACGGCAACGATGGCAACTGCGATTGAGTTGCGTGCGCCGATCATGATCATGGAAAGAATGTCGCGGCCGAGATGGTCGGTGCCCAGCGGATGGGCAATCGACAGGTCCTTCATGCGGTCGGCCACGACAAGATGGGTGATGTCGTAGGGTGTCCACACGAAGGAAAGGAGCGCCATGGCGGCGACAATGGCGGTGATGACAAGGCCGATCACGAAGGAACGGTTGGCAAGCGCCGCCTGCAGGAAGTGGCGTTCGGGCGGGGCTTCCGGTGCAGGCGCGTCGGGGGTCATCGGCGGGTCCTCAGGCGCGGATCGACGATTGCATAGCCGATATCGACCAGAATGTTGACGGTGATGACCGTGGCGACCAGCAGCATCACCACGCCTTCCACGACGATCAGATCGCGCTGGGTGATGGCCTGGAAGACAAGACGCCCGAGGCCGGGCAGATAAAACACATTCTCGATGATGATGGTGCCGGCAAGCAGAAAGGCGAATTGCAGGCCGAGAATGGTGAGAACCGGAATGAGCGCATTGCGCAGCGCGTGGTGCCACAGAACAATGCGGCGCGGCATGCCCTTGGCGCGCGCGGTGCGGATATAGTCTTCGCCGAGCACTTCAAGCATGGCCGAACGGGTGACGCGTGCGAGGATTGCCGCCTGCGGAAGGGCAAGAGCGATGGCGGGCAGAAGAAGGGCCTTCAATCCGGCCCACAGTCCTGCATCCCAGCCCGGAAAGCCGCCGGCAGGCACGAGGCGAAGCCATACTGCGAAGAGATAGATCAGGATGAGCGCGAACCAGAAATTGGGGATGGCGACACCGATCTGGCCGCGCCCATGCTGATCGTGTCGGCAGGCTTTCCGCGCCTTGAGGCGGCGAATATGCCGACGGGCAGGGCGATTGCCGTGGACAGGAAAAGCGAGATGAGCGCGAGCGGCAGCGAGACCATGACGCGCTCGCCGATCAATTCGAGCACCGGCGATGAATAGGTATAGGAATTGCCGAAATCGCCGGTCGCCATGCCCGAGACCCAGCCGAGATAGCGCATAAGCACCGGCTGATTGAGGCCCATTTCCTCGCGCAGGGCAGCCAGTGCCTCGGGTTCGGCGTTCATGCCGAGCATCACGAGGGCCGGGTCGCCCGGGACAATCTCAAGAACGAGAAACACGACAGCCGATGCCACGATGAGCGTGACGAGGCCGATGGCGATGCGTTTTAAGAGATAGGCGAGCATGGGCGACCCCGGAACCAGGCCGCGTACGCGGCCTGGTTCCTTTCAACGATCAGTCAGTCCACCTGACGTCCGTAAGGTCATTGGCCTGAATGGGCGAGTTTTCCCACATGCCTTCGAGCTTGGCATCCCAGACGCCGATCTTGGGAAGCTGGAACATGAAACCGTTGACCGCATCCTGGGCGATGATCTTCTGGGCGGTCTGGTAGAGCTCGATGCGCTTCTCCGGGTCGGCTGTCGCCTCAAGCGCGTTCATGACTTCCTTGAAGGCGGGGTTCTTATAGTTGAAGTAATAATCGTCGCGGCCATAGATGTTGATGTCGTTCGGCTCCGTGTGGGAGACGATGGTGAGGTCGTAATCCTTGTTCTTGAACACCTGTTCGAGCCATTGCGCCCATTCGACCGGAATGATCTCGAGTTCGATGCCGATCTGGCGCAGCTGCGAGGCGACGACCTGTCCGCCATCGCGCGCATAGGGCGGCGGCGGGAGCTTGAGCGTCGCCTTGAAGCCATCGGGATAGCCGGCTTCAGCAAGAAGCGCCTTCGCCTTTGCGGGATCGTAAGGATAGGTGCCGGTCAGATCGACATAGGCCTCGTTGGCGGGCGAGAAATGCGAGCCGATGGGCGTGCCGTAGCCCGAACCGTTGCCGGCGATGATCTCCTCGCGGTTCAGCGCATGGGCGATGGCCTGACGCACCTTGATGTTGCTGAAGGGTTCCCTGCCATTGTTGGTGGAGAGGATCGTTTCGCCCTCGGTCGCACCGATGGCGACCACGAAGCGCGGGTCGCTCTCGATCTGGATGAGGGCGTCGCCGGCGGGCATCTGCGGAAAGGCCTGCACATCGCCCGATAAGAGGGCGGGGATGGCGGCAGCCGCATCGGGCACGACGCGGAACTCGGCCTTTTCAAGCGCGGCGGGCTCGCCCCAGTAGTCCGGGTTCTTCACCAGCGTGACGGACGATCCCTTTGCCCATCTGTCGAATTTGAAGGGGCCTGTGCCGATGGGGTTTTCCTTGTTGGTTTCGGCGGATTCGGGTGCAACGATGACCGCGTCGCCCCAGCCGAGATTGTAAAGGAAAGAGCCCTGCGGGGCCGAAAGCGTGATCTTCACCGTGGCCGGGTCGACTGCCTCCACGGTATCGATTGCCGAAAAAAGCTGTTTTTGCGCGTTGGTCGAATCTTCGGCGCGCGCCCGGTCCAGCGTGAACTGCACATCCTCGGCATCAAATGTGGTGCCATCGTGGAAGGTGACACCGGAACGCAGCTTGAATGTGTAGGTCCTGCCGTCGTCGGAGACTTCCCAGCTTTCGGCAAGAGCGGGCAGGACCTCGCCATTGCGGCCGATGCGGGTCAGGCCCTGGAAGAGATTGGCGTAGAGGATCTCGTCGATTGCCGCAGCAGCGCTGGCGGTCGGGTCGAGATGCGGCGGTTCCAGAACGATGCCGACGACGAGATCGGTGCGTGCTGCGAGCGCGGCGGTTCCCGCGGCCAGTAACAGCGTTGCACCGCCGATAATGGACTTGATCGTCTTCATGTCTCTCTCCCGCAGGGCCGTGTGATTTTTCAGGATTGAAGCGTGATTCAGCGCGGCTGTAAATCACGCATTGAAACGAGGTTTATCGAGGTGGCGCTGCGCCGCGCAACAGAACGTCGAGGCTCATGGCCATGACGGTCGCCGACTGCACCATGTCCTCGATCCCGACCCATTCGTCGGGCTGGTGGGCGAGGTCGAGAATGCCGGGGCCGTAGGCGACGCAGTCGTGCAGGTGCCCGATGCGCGAAATGTGCTTCTGGTCATAGGTGCCGGGCGAGATGACATATTCCGGCTCCTTGCCGAAAACCTCACGGATGCCGGCGGCGATGGCGCTCGGCACGGGTGCGTCCTCCTCGGTCATCAGCGGCAGGACTTCCATCAGGTCGTGCATGGAGTAGTCGAATTTCGGACGCTCGCGCTTCAGACGTTCGAGGATGGAAACCACTTCGCCCTTCACCTGCGAAATGTCTTCCTCGATCAGAAACCGGCGGTCGATCACCATGCGGCAGGAATCGGCCACATTGGGCGAGGGCAGTCCGGGGAAGAAATCTTCCGTCTGGCCGCCGTGGACCGAGTTGATGTTCATGGTGGAGCGGCGCGCGCCTTCGGGCACGACCGGCATGCGGGTTTCCTTGGCGTCGAGGGCGGGAAAAAGCTCTTCCTCGAAAGCGTGGAGCAAAGCGCCCATGTGGCGGATGGCCGAATCGCCGAGAAACGGCATTGCACCATGGGCGATGGCACCACGCGTTTCGATCTCCGCCCACCACACGCCGCGATGGCCAAGGCAGATGCGGTCCTTGTTCAGCGGTTCGGGAATGATGACGTGGTCGACGCGGGGCTTTGAAAAGAAGCCTTTGCCGGCCAGATAGGCGACGCCGCCATAACCGCCCGATTCCTCGTCGGCCGTCCCGGAAATCTCTATGGCACCGGGAAAGTCCGGATAGATTTCGAGAAACGCTTCGGCGGCGATGATGGAGGCGGCAAGCCCGCCCTTCATGTCGCAGGCTCCGCGCCCGAAAACCTTGCCATCCTTTACGACGGCGGCATAGGGATCGACCGTCCAGCCTTCGCCCGCTTCCACCACGTCGATATGGGAGTTGAAATGAACCGTGGCGCCGGGGCTGCGGCCTTCGCGGCGGGCAATGACATTGGTGCGGGGGTAACGGTCAGAATCGCCCGGTGCGCCCGTCCCGCGGACGAATTGGGTTGCAAACCCTTTCGCCTTCAGGCGGCGCGCGATGTATTCGCAACAGGGCGCATAGGCGTCGCCCGGCGGGTTCACCGTGGGAAATCGGATCAGATCGGAAGTGAGTGCGACGAGGTCGTCCGTCCGGCGGCGCACTGCCAGGGCAAGCTGTTCGTTCATGTGTGCAATAGAGCGATATGCAGCCGGCTTGGCAAGATCGCTTGCACGCGATTGTGAACAGTGGAAACTTGCCCGAAAAACAGAGGTATAGTTCTATTTACCAAGGACGTTTGGGGTTTCGTCATGAATTGAAACTAAGCATTCCAAGACTACGGGTAGAAACTTCACACATGCAGCGGGGGGCGCTCATGAAACGAATTTTCTTTGCTGTAGCCATTGCAGGCCTGATTTTTTCCGGCGGCGTGGCTCAAAGTGTAGCCGCGAGCCTCGTGGCTAAAGTCAGTGTTTCCAAACAGACGATGACGGTGATGCATCGCGGGCGCGTGCTGCACCGCTGGCGTGTGTCCACCGCGCGGCGAGGCTATGTGACGCCACGCGGGCAATGGCGACCGAAGCGCATGCACAGAATGTGGCATTCGCGCAAATACAACATGTCGCCCATGCCGTATTCGATCTTTTACTACGGTGGCTATGCCATTCACGGGACCAATGCCGTTTCGAAGCTTGGCAGGCCCGCCTCACACGGCTGCGTGCGCCTGCACACATCCAACGCGAAGCGGCTCTATGCGCTGGTGAAAAAGATCGGCCCCGGCAACACGCGGATCGTCGTTACGGATTGACCGTTCGGGTCCTGACCCTAGATCTGCCAGCGCTTGTGGAACCACATCCACTGGCCAGGATCCTCGCGCACCCAGCGCTCGACCACGTCATTGAGCAACTGGGCGCTGGCCTCGATGTCGATGACGCCATCCGCGTCACGGGGCAGGGTAATCCTGTCCTCGACGATCAGGCGGTAGCGCCCGCCGGGTAGCCGCTTGCAGCGTGCCGGGTAAATGTCGCAGTCATATTGCCGCGCGAGCTTTGCGAGCAGCGGATTGGTGCGGCATTCACGGCCGAAGAAGCGCGTCTTCACGCCCTTGCGAAACTTCTGGTCGACGAGAACGCCGATATTACCGCCATCGTCGAGAACGCGGGCAAGCTGGAGGGCAGCACCCGCCTGGGAGGGCACGAGCCCGCCCATGGCGCTGCGCCGGGTCTCCAGAATGTAGTCGGCCACATAGGGATTGTTGGGAGGGCGAAAGAGCGACGTGGTGGCAAGATCGAAGCGGGCGGCCGCGATGGGCAGAAACTCGAAATTGCAAGATGGCCGGTGAAGAAAATGTGCGGGACGCCTTTTTCCTCACGCAGTCGCTTGAATATCTCCACGCCCTCTACCTCGACGCGACCGGGCGTATCGGCTTCGGGATCGAAATCGAACAGCTTGTCGAGAAAAACATACTCGACGGCAAGCCGGGCCATGTTGCCCCACATGTCGAGCGCTATGGCCTCGATCTCGGCATCACCCTTTTCAGGATAAGCCTGACGCAGATTGTCGACCGCCAGCCGGTGCCGCCCCACTTTCGGGCCGAAAATGCGCGCGACTTTCTCGGCCAGATCAAGCGCTTTTTCCGGTGGCAGGCGGCGTAGGAGCGTGAGAATACCGATCACCAGGCGCGCGGTGAGCCAGTATTCCAGCGTTTTGAGTCGTTTACCGGTTGTGTGGAGAAAGCGCTTCATGGGCGCGGGTCAGTCCACGCGCAGGATGATCTTGCCGAACACGTCGCGGCCTTCCATGCGGGCGAGCGCCTTGTCGATGTCGGCAAAGCTCACCTCGGTATCGATCACTGGGGAAGCCAGCCCGCGCGCCATCTTCTGCATGGCGTCTGCCATGTTTTCCATGCGGCAGCCGAAAGATCCGAAAATCTTGAGCTGCTGCTGGAAAAGCTGCATCAGGTTCATGTTGGTGGAAACACCGGAGGTGGACCCGCAGGTGACGAGGCGTCCGCCGCGCTTCATGGAAAGGAGCGAGCCTGCCCATGTGTCGGCACCCACATGCTCGAACACCACATCGACGCCGCGCTTCTTCGTGATCTTGCGCACAACCCCCTCGAAGCGGTCCTCGCGGTAGTTGATCACATGATCGGCACCGAGCGCCTTTGCCTTTTCCATCTTGTCCTCGGAGCCGACCGTGGTGATGACGGTGCAGCCCATGCTCTTGGCAAGCTGGATGGCGGCGGTGCCAATGCCGGAACCGCCGGCCTGAACGAGAATGGTTTCGCCTGGCTCGAGCTTCGCATTGTCGAACAGCATGTGCTCGACGGTGCCGAAGGTGACGGGCGCGACCGCTGCACCGATCTCGTCAACGCCGGGCGGGGCGGGGACGAGGAGGCGGGCCGGCAGGTTGATCTTTTCCTGCGCAAAGCCGTCGAGGTGGAAACCGTGCACGCCGGAGACGTGTTCACACAGATTGTCACGGCCTTCGCGGCAGGGGCGGCACAAACCGCAGGTGCGGGCGCCATAGATGGAAACGAGCTGGCCTGGAAGCAGATTGCTGACGCCGGGACCGACAGTCTCGACCACGCCGGAGGCTTCCGCGCCAACGACGAGCGGCATCTTGCGCTTGGCAAACGCCATGCCGCGCCAGCCCCAGACATCGATGTGATTGAGCGCGACGGCACGGATCTTCAATGTCACCTCGCCCTGTCCGGGAGGGGGCGGCGGCGCAAGATCGACGGTTTCAAGCTTGCGGTCGGCGACGAGTTGAAGTGCGCGCATAATGAATTCCGATGGTTTTGGGCAATCTGAACGGGTCGATTAGACCGGTTCGCGGGCCATGACAAGGCAGGTGTTCTGTCCGCCGAAGCCGAAGGAGTTCGACAGAACGGTCGAAACCTGCGCCTCGCGCTTCACATTCGGCACCACGTCGAGCTCGATTGCCGGGTCTGGCGTGTCGTAATTGATGGTGGGCGGAATGACGCCCTCGCGCATGGTCATCAGCGAGAAAACGGCCTCGATGGCACCGGCTGCCGAAAGCGTGTGGCCGATCATCGACTTGTTGGAGGAGATGGGCGTTGTCTTCATGCGCTCGCCGAAAACGGTCGAGAGAGACAGATGCTCCATCTTGTCGTTTTCCGGCGTAGACGTGCCGTGCGCGTTGACATATTCGATCTCGTCTTCAGCCATGCCAGCGTCCGCCAGGGCCGCGCGGACCGCTCCGATGGCGGGCGAGCCGTCGGGCTTGGAGCGGGTGCGATGGAAATCATCCGCCTTTTCGCCGCAGCCGCGCATGATGCCAAGAATTTCGGCACCGCGCGCAAGCGCGCTTTCAAGCGATTCCAGGACGAGCGCACCGGCTCCTTCGGCAAGGACAAAGCCGCTGCGGTCCTTAGAGAAGGGGCGCGAGGCCTTTTCGGGCGCATCGTTCTGGGTGGTCAGCGCAGAAAGAAGCGAAAAGCGGATCAGCGCTTCGGCGGTCGCCGAACCATCCGCGCCTATGGCAAGCGCCCGGTTGCATTCCCCGCGGCGGATCGCTTCAGTGCCGAGCTGGATCGCGGTTGCGCCCGATGCGCACGCGGTCGACATGGTGATCGGCAGGCCGCTTGTGCCATAGCGCTCGGCGAGGCGATCGGCGATGGTGCCGAACTGGCTTTCCTCGAAAAGCTCCATGCGCGCGCTTCGCGGGCGGCCTCGATGAGCGAAGGATTGCCGTTGTGAGTGCGGGCTTTGGCATAAAGCGCAAGGCGATGATGCCAGTCGAGTTCCACTGGAGGAGCGGCAAGAAAGAGCGGACCGCCGAAATCGGATGCGGGCAGGTCGGACTGTTCGATGGCTTCCGCCGCCACGAGATCGGCAAGATGATGGGTGTGGACGCTGGCACCCCTGGTGCTCGACGGCAGGAAATCGACCATGCCGGAAATGGTGGTCGCCATGTGGTCCGTTGGGAAGCGCGTGATGGGGTGGATGCCCGAACGCCCGCTGATCAGCGCGTCCCAGTTTTCCTGTCGGCCCTGGCCGAGAGAGGTGACGACGCCCATTCCGGTTACGGCGATAACGGGTCTTCCAAAGCTGTCGGTCGTTTTCACGGGATCGCTTTCTCTAAAATCCTCCGGGCCGGAAGGATCAGGCCTTTTTGACCAGGCCCATTCCCTCGTAGCAATGATAGCCGATTGCAGTCGCCAGAACTGCGTCAGGGCTTCCGTCGAACGCGGCTTCGCTTGCGCCGTCGAAAGCCGGGTAGGGGCTGCCATGGTGCACGGCAAGCGCGGCCAACGCTACGGCGAAGGGAAACTGTGCTTCCTTCATATGGCCGGTGAGCGAAGAGAAGCCGCGCAGCGCGATGTTGTCGTGACGGGCAAGCGCTTCGCGTTCGGCTGCCGTCGCCGCGTGGGCACCGGATGCGCCTGAAAGGGCAAGAACAGGTGTTTTGGGAAGGGGGAGCTGATCGAGCATCCCTGCGATACCGTCGGCCAAGGGTTCGCTCTTGCGGCGGGTGCGGCGCGAGACGACCGGGCCGATGGATGCATAGGCCTTGCGTCCACGCTGTTCCGCATGCTCGCGCGATTCCAGGATCAGGAACGCCGCGCCGGAGCCGGTGACCACACCACCGCCCTCTGCCTCGCTGCGCTGCCATACCGGCTTCCAGTCTTCACGATGCAGAAAACCGGCAAGCTCATAGGCAAGCAGCATGTCGGAATGCTCGGTCTGGAAGGACGCGCCGACCAGGACATGTGAGGACTGACCGGAGCGAATGCGCGCGGCGGCGGTCTCAATGGCGGAGACGCCGGCGCCTTCCTCGCCCATGAAAGTGCGCGACGATCCCGTCACCTTGTGGACGATGGAGATGTTGCCGGCGAGCAGGTTTGAAAGCTGCGCCAGGAAAAGCGTCGGGCGCAGCTCGGTCGTCAGCTTCTCATTGAGCAGGATGTCGTGGTCCTCACGCTCGAGCGATGCGGCGAGGATGGCCTCGTCCACCGTTTCGTCACGCTCGCCGCCACCGGCGGCGACCACCATGTCCATCGTCGCGCAGAGCGCTTCGTCGTCCTTTAAGCCCGCATCGTCGAGCGCCAGGCCCGCGGCATAGGTGCCCAGCCGCTGCCAGGTCTCCATCTGGCGCTGATCGCCGCGGCGCGGGATCTGCTGGCCCCAGTCGATCTCGGGGAGGGGATGGATGCTGTATGGCGCAAACCGCTCCCTGTCGAGGACGGGAGACGGCGTTTTCGCCGTCAGCGCCTGCCAGTGGGCGTCTACACCCTCGCCAAGCGAGGAAACGATCCCCATACCGGTGATAACTACGTCGCGCGGGCTCATGCCGTTCCTTTAACGGTGCACTGTCAGGAAAACTCAGCCGGCCTTTGCAGCCACCAGATCGTCGATCTTGGCGCAGAGGTTTTTCATGACGAAATACTCTTCCGTCGAAACCTTGCCGTCATTGACTTCCTGGGTCCACTTTTCCAGCGGAACCTTGATGCCGAATTCCTTGTCGATGGCAAAGACGATGTCGAGGAAGTCGAGGCTGTCGATGCCAGATCGTCGATGGTGTGGCTTTCGGGGGTGATTTTCTCGCGGTCGATCTCGCTGGTTTCAGCGATGATGTCGGCAACCTTGTCGAATGTCGTCACGTGTGGCCCTCAGTCTGGGGAGATTCTCTTACAATAGGATGATCGTGGGGTCTCTAATCGCTTTTTGCCGGCAGGAAAAGGGGTTATAGGCTCCACTGATGGCACGATCAGTTGAATTTGATGCGCGCGGCGGCATGCAGATTGTCGCCTCCGCGTGACAAAATAATGGCCTCGCCTTCTCGCGCCGAGGCGCCGATCAGCGCTTCAATGATTTCAAGATGGGTGATCAGGAACAGGTTTCCCGAGCCGGTGTAGTCGTTGATTCGTGCGAGAAGCTCCGCCTTCTGCTTTTCCATGGCGCTGTCGTCTGCGGGCAGATCAAGCGCGGGAAAGAGCTCGACCACGTCGGAGCCAAAGGCCTGCGTGGCCGTGTCGCGGGTCCGGCAGTAGCGGCTCGCAAGCACCTTTTCCACCGGCGCAGCGCGGGCATCGACGAGGGCGCCGATACGGCGGGCCTGCAGGCGCCCGCGCTCGGACAGGTTGCGCTGGGTGCCGCAGTTCTCAATGTCGAAATTGGCCGGGTCACCGCTGCCTGGAGCAATGGCATGGCGCATCAGCACGACCTGCCCGCCATTGCGCAAAAGCGCCCATCCCGCCTCGGTTGCCTGCGCCGGAAAGACGCTGAAAAGAAGAATGATGGCAACGAGCAGGCGAAACATATGGCAATCCTCAAACTATTCTTCCTAGCATATAGGCACAGGGACAGCACTTGAAAGCCGCCTTGCTGCCCTGAGTGGAATTGTCTGACTGATGGTTTCCCTTGGCAACCATTGCCGCTAAACAGGCTGCATGTCTCCACTCGTTGAAACCGTCTCCTTCGTCTTTGGTCTTGTCGCATTCGGCTATGTCGCCGGATGGAGCGGCCTTTTGAAGCCGCAAACCGGCGATGCACTAAGCGAATTTGCGGTGACCGTCGCGGTGCCGCTTCTGCTTTTCCGCACCATGGCGGGCGCCGCATTCGACGGAAACCTGCCCTGGGCGCTCTGGACAACCTATTTCAGCGCCGTTGCCGTCGCCTGGGTGGCGGGGCACTTTATCATTGTGCATTTTTTCGGGCGCGACGCGCGCGCCGGCGTGGTGGCCGGTCTGTCGACAAGCTTTTCGAATCTCGTCCTGCTGGGAATCCCTTTCATGCTTGGCGTGTTCGGGCAGGAGGGGTTTGAGGTCCTCTCACTGATCGTTTCGGTTCATCTGCCGATCATGATGGGCATGTCGATTCTGCTTTTCGCGCTCGTCGGTCGAAAGGGCGGCAGTGCGCTTTCAATTGTCCGCGAGTTTCTGACAAGGCTTTTCTCCAGTCCGCTGATCATCGGCATCATTGCCGGGTTGCTCTGGCGTTTTTCCGGGCTCGAGATGCCTGCGCTCGGAACCCGTTTCGTGGATGCGCTGGCCAATGTCGCGGGTCCAGTGGCGCTTTTTGCGATGGGGCTTGGGCTGCGGCGGTTCGGAATTTCGGGCGATGTGCGTCCCGCAATCGTGATCGCTGCGCTGAAACTTTTCCTGATGCCTGCCGTTGCCCTTGGTGTCGCGCTTCTGATCGGCCTTCCGGTCTTCAGCGCGCAGATCGCCGTCGTTGCGGCGGGGCTGCCTCCGGGGTCAATCCCTATCTGATCGCTTCACGCTTCGGCACGGGACAGGCACTCGCCTCCAACGCGATGACCATCGCCACGGCGTTCGCCGTGCTTTCGACTGCGTTCTGGCTTTCCGTGCTCCACTGGACCTATCAATAGGGCCAGTCAGCCCCTAGCCGGGGCGCCTCGGGACAGTACGGTGCCGCGCAAACAGAGGAGAAGACCCAGATGCTTCAGAAGACCAGTCATTTCATGCGCCAGGCCAATTTCATCGACGGAGCCTGGGTCGAGGCGGATTCGGGGCAGACCATCGATGTCGTCAATCCGGCCAACGGCCAGAAGATCGGCACCGTGCCACGCGCGGGCACGGCTGAAACCCGCCGCGCGATCGAAGCGGCCGAAACCGCGTTCCACTCCTGGAAGAAGACATCTGCCGACCACCGCGCAAAACTTCTGCGCAGGCTCCACGATGTGATCATGGACAATCAGGATGCGCTCGCCGAGCTTCTGGTGATGGAGCAGGGCAAGTCCTTTGCCGAGGCGAAGGGCGAAGTGGGCATGTCGGCGGCCTACATTCTCTGGTATGCGGAAGAAGGTCGCAGGGTCTATGGCGATGTGGTGCCGTCGCCCTGGGCGGACCGCCGCATTCTGGTGACCAAGGAACCGGTCGGCGTCATTGGCGCGATCACGCCGTGGAATTTTCCCTCCTCAATGCTGGCACGCAAGCTTGGCCCGGCACTTGCCTCAGGCTGCACGGCGATTGCCAAACCGGCGTCGCAGACGCCCTATTCCGGGCTCGCCTGGGGTGTTATGTGCGAAGAGGCCGGATTTCCGAAAGGCGTGGTGAACATCCTGACCGGCTCGGCCTCCGAGATCGGCGACGAGCTCTGCGAAAATCCGCTGGTGCGCAAGATCACCTTCACCGGCTCCACCGAAATCGGCAAGCTTCTGATCCAAAAGACCGCGGGCACGGTGAAGAAGGTTTCGATGGAACTGGGCGGCAATGCGCCGTTCATCGTCTTTGACGACGCGGACCTGGACCGGGCGGTCGAGGGTGCCATGGCCGCAAAATACCGCAACTCCGGTCAGACCTGTGTCTGCACCAACCGCTTTTTCGTGCAGGCCGGCATCTATGACAGGTTTGTGGAGAAGCTTTCGGCGGCGGCCGAAAAGCTGAAGGTGGGATCCGGTCTCGAGGACGGGACCCAGCAGGGACCGCTGATCGACGAGAAGGCGGTCGAGAAGGTGGAGGAACTGATCGCCGACGCTACGGAGAAGGGCGGCAGGGTGACAGCCGGCGGCGCGCGCCATGCGCTGGGCGGCTCGTTCTTCCAGCCCACCGTGATCTCCAACGCCACGCCCGACATGCGCTTCATGCAGGAAGAGATTTTCGGCCCGGTGGCACCGGTGTTCCGCTTCGAGACGGAGGAAGAAGCGGTCAAGCTTGCCAATGACACAGTCTTCGGTCTCGCCTGTTATTTCTACACCGGCGATCTGGGCCGCGCCTTCCGCGTGATGGAGGGGCTGAAATACGGTCTCGTCGGGGTCAATGAAGGGATCATCACCACGGTGGAAGCGCCGTTCGGCGGTCTCAAAGAATCGGGCCTTGGCAAGGAAGGCGGTCACCAGGGCATCGAAGACTATCTCGACACCAAATATGTCTGCATTGGCGGGCTGGGGCTCTAGGCACCCGAGCCAGGGTCAAGTGGGGAAACCGGCGTCGATGCGCCGGTTTTTCTTTGTCTTTTCCGGCGCCTTTTCCAGATTGCGACAGAGTAACTATGGAACAGGAGCGGGGCTGCGGGTTAAGTAGGGCATCTGCCGAGTCGGAGGGAGCACATGCCGCCACAGCGTGTTAACGGAACAAGGCGCTTCATGCTTGCGGGTCTGGGCCTGCTCGCGGCGGCCATCGCGATTTATGCCGCCTACCGTCTCTTCACCCCGCCCGCACCCGAGATCGACATCGCCTATAACACGGTGAGCAGGGACGGGCTCTATCAGGTCATGTTCGAGACCGACGCACAGCCCGTACCGGTAAACGAGACCCACGAGTGGGTGGTGACGGTCACCACGCCCGATGGCGCGCCCGTGACGGATGCTTCGATAGCCGTCGATGGCGGCATGCCGGCCCACGGGCACGGCCTGCCGACCGAGCCGCAGGCAGCCGAAAACCTGGGAGAAGGGCGTTACCGGGTGGAGGGCATGCGCTTCAATATGGGCGGGCACTGGGAAATCCGCATCGGGATATCGGCCGATCCGGGGCTCGATGAGGCGGTCTTCAATCTGGATCTGTGACATGAAGACGGCGCGCCGCCATGCTGCAATCGGCGCGCTGTGCGGTCTTCTTGCGTTGTCCGCCTGCGATTCCGGTGCACTGAGCGAAGATGAGAGGGCGAAGATCGCGTCTCTCTCGATTGATGCGCTGGGGCCCGTGCCACCTTCACCAGGAAATCGCTTTGCGGATGATCCGCGGGCGGCGGATTTCGGCAGACGGCTCTTTTTCGATGAGGGGCTTAGCGGCACTGGAACCGTCTCCTGTGCCACATGCCACAACCCCGACCGGCAGTTTCAGGACGGTCTTCCGCGCGGTGTCGGGGTTGCAGAAACAGACCGGCGCACAATGCCGCTTGCGGGCGCCGCGTGGAACATCTGGCAATTCTGGGACGGGCGGCGCGACAGCCTCTGGGCGCAGGCGCTCACACCTCTGGAGGACCAGCGAGAGCATGCCGGCAACCGCACCGCATATGCGCGCTACATCGCCGAGGCCTACGCCGGAACCTATGAGGAGATTTTCGGCCCCCTGCCGGACCTTTCGCAAGCTCCCGAAAACGCCAGCCCGCTTGGAACAGAGACCGAGCGCGCAGACTGGTCTGCAATGGCGCCGGAGCAACGAGAAGCGGTCAACCGGGTGTTTGCCGATATCGGCAAGGCGATTGCTGCGTTTGAACGCACGCTGGCACCGCCCGAAACCCGCTTCGACCGTTTTGCGCGGGCGATGGCGGCAGGGCAGCAGCCGGCCGGGAATGCAGCCTTTTCTGATCTGGAACTCGAGGGGCTGCGGCTCTTCATCGGCAAGGCCAATTGCCTTGAATGCCATAACGGGCCGCGTTTAACGGACGATCATTTCCACAATACGGGCGTGCCACCTGCTGAGGGGCTGCCGGAGGATCTGGGGCGTGCCACGGGCATCGCCACCGTGCAGTCCGACCCTTTCAACTGCCTGGGACGCCATAGCGATGCAACGCCCGAGGCCTGCGAAGCCCTGCGTTTCATGAAGCGCGACGCGACCGCGATGGAGCGGGCCTACAAGACGCCTTCGCTGCGCGGCGTGGCGGGACGCCCGCCCTACATGCATGCCGGCCAGATTGCTTCGCTCGAAGCGGTGATCGACCACTACAGCAGCGCACCCGACGCAGTGTCGGGTCAAAGCGAGATTCGCGGCGTGGTGTTCACCGATCGCGGGCGGCAGGCGCTCATCGCCTTTCTGAAGACGCTGGACCCTAGCGGTCCTTGACCGTTTCCATCGTCACGAATGTCGAGGTGCGGGCGACATGGGGCAGGGCGGAGATGCGTTCGCCGAGCACCTTTCGATAGCTTGAAATGTCGCGGGTCCGCACCTTGAGCAGATAGTCGAAGCCGGCGGCTGTCATGTGACACTGCTCGATCTCGGGCACGGCAAGCACCGCCTTGTTGAAGGCGGCAAGCGCGGATGAACGTGTGTCTTCAAGCTCCACCTGAACGAAGGCGATGTGACCTTCGCCGATGCGCGCGCGATCGATGATGGCGGAATAGCCGCGAATATAGCCTTCCTTCTCGAGACGCCGCAGCCGCGCCTGAACCGGCGTCTTGGAGAGGCCCACCCGGCGTGCGAGCTCGGCGATGGAAAGCCGGCCATCCTTGGTCAGGGCGTCCAGGATATTGCGGTCGATGCGGTCCACACGTTCTGTCACCATGTAGGATGGGCCTTTCTGGAGCTGATTTTGCCAGAGAAGATAGTCCATATGAACTGGAATGCGCAAGCAATTAGCCCGATCGACCGAACTCGCTGTGCTATGATCGGCTCAAATGCGGTGACGGGAGCGCCGCGCAAGCCATTCCATATTTGAGGACGTCATGCAGAAGAATGCGCCGGAAAAACTGCGAGAGGACATCAGGGCTCACTATCTGGCCGATGAGGCGGAGGCGTTGCAGCGGCTGATCGCCCTGGCCGACCTGTCGAGCGAAGACAGAGGCCGGATCTCGGCCAACGCCGCCGATCTGGTGCGGGCGGTGCGTTCTTCGAGCGACATGCACATGATGGAGGCATTTCTTTCCGAATACGGTCTCTCGACGCAGGAAGGCGTGGCGCTGATGTGTCTGGCCGAGGCGCTGTTGCGCGTGCCGGACGCAGAGACGATGGACGATTTGATCCGCGACAAGATCGCGCCGCATGACTGGTCCGCACATTCGGGCGAATCCGCTTCGATTTTCGTCAACGCATCCACCTGGGCGTTGATGCTCACGGGGCGGGTGCTCGACGATGAAGGTGAGGGGGTGGAAGCGGTCCTGCGCGGCCTCGTGCGGCGCATGGGCGAACCCGTGATCCGGACGGCCGTATCGCGCGCCATGCGCGAAATGGGCGAGCAGTTCGTGCTCGGGCGCACCATTGAGGAAGCGATGAAGCGCGGCCGCTCCATGGTGGAGAAGGGATATACATATTCCTATGACATGCTGGGCGAGGCAGCCCGCACGGAAGTCGATGCGCTGCGCTATCACAAGGCCTATGCGGATGCCATTGCCGCACTTAAGCGGTATTCCAACCGGGACGACATCCGGGAGAATCCGGGCATTTCCGTCAAGCTTTCCGCGCTTCACCCGCGCTATGAGGCGACGCAGAAGGCGCAGATGCTGCCGGTGATGATCGAGCGGCTGAAAAGCCTGGCCCTTGCAGCCCGCGACGCCCGCATGGGGCTGAACATCGACGCGGAGGAGGCGGATCGCCTCGACCTTTCGCTCGACGTCATCGAAGCGGTGCTGGCGGACGAAGAGCTTGCCGGCTGGGACGGGTTCGGCGTCGTGGTACAGGCTTATGGCCCGCGCGCGCCCTTCGTGCTGGACTGGCTCTACGAACTTGCAGAACGGCTTGACCGACGCATCATGGTGCGCCTTGTGAAAGGTGCTTACTGGGATACGGAAATCAAGCGCGCCCAGGTGATGGGGCTCGACGGCTTCCCCGTCTTCACGCGCAAGGTGAACACGGATGTCAGCTATGTTGCCTGCGCCCGCAAACTGCTTGGCATGACGGATCGCATCTATCCGCAATTCGCGACCCACAATGCGCACACGGCAGCCGCGATCCTCGCCATGGCAACGGACAAGACCCGGTTCGAGTTCCAGCGCCTGCATGGCATGGGCGAAGCGCTGCACGAAACCGTACGCAAGCGCGAAAACACACGCTGTCGCATCTATGCGCCGGTCGGCGCACATCAGGATCTGCTCGCCTATTTGGTGCGGCGGCTTCTGGAGAACGGCGCGAACTCCTCTTTCGTGCACCAGATCGTCGATGAGGATGTCAGCGCGGAAGAAATCGCTGCCGACCCTTTTGCAGCCATCGAGGCGAACGGCAAAGCCGCCAACCCGGCCATTGAACGCCCCTCGGAGATTTTCGGGCTTTCCAGAAAGAACGCCCGGGGCTGGGACATTACGGACCCCGTGACCATGGCCGAGCTCAATGCGGCCCGCGCGCCCTTTGCCGCGCCGCATGAATGGGAAGCCATCTCCATCACGCCGGCAAAGGGAGATGGCGAAAGGCGCGAGGTGGTCAATCCGGCGCGGCTGTCGGAGACCGTTGGCAGGGTACGCGATGCCACGCGGGAGCAGGCGGACGCGGCTGTGGATATTGCGCTCGGGGCACAGCCCGGCTGGGCGGAGACGCCGGTTGGAGAGCGCGGCGACATCCTGCGGCGGATTGCCGATCTCTACGAGGCGCACGCTGCGGAGTTTTTCGCGCTTGCCACGCGCGAGGCCGGGAAGTCGCTTTCAGACGGCATTGCCGAAGTGCGCGAAGCGGTCGACTTCCTGCGCTATTATGCCCGCGAGGCGCAGCATGTGGAGAGGGAAACGCAGGCACGCGGCGTCATCGTTTGTATTTCGCCGTGGAACTTTCCGCTCGCCATTTTCACCGGCCAGATCGCAGCTGCACTTGTGACCGGCAACGCCGTTATTGCCAAGCCGGCCGAGCAGACTTCGCTGATCGCCGCCCGCGCCGTGACGATGATGCATGAGGCGGGCGTGCCGGCCGATGTGCTGCAGCTTCTGATCGGCGATGGCCCGACGGTGGGCGGTCCGCTGACGGCTGACCCCCGGATCGCCGGCGTGTGTTTCACCGGTTCGACCGAAGTGGCGCGGCTGATCGAGCGCCAGCTTGCCGACAATGCCGGTCCGGGCGCAATGCTGATTGCCGAAACGGGCGGGCTTAACGCGATGATCGTCGATTCCACGGCACTGCCCGAGCAGGCGGTGCGCGATGTCGTGGCCTCGGCCTTCCAGAGCGCCGGCCAGCGCTGCTCGGCCCTGCGCATGCTCTATGTGCAGAAGGATGTGGAGCATCGGGTGATCGAGATGTTGAAGGGGGCTATGCAGCGCTCAGCATTGGCGATCCATGGGAGGTTTCGACTGACGTCGGCCCGGTGATCGACGGTGAGGCACTCGACACGATCGGCAGCTATGCACAGCAGATGTCGGACAAGGGGCGCCGGATCGCGGCACTCGATGTGCCGGATGGCGGGCGATTCGTGGCGCCATCCGCCTTCAAAGTGTCCGGGATCGGCGAACTGGAGCGCGAAATCTTTGGCCCGATCCTCCATGTGGCGACATTCGAGGCGGATGACATAGACATGGTCATTTCCGATGTTAACGCAAAGGGTTATGGCCTGACCTTCGGGCTTCACACGCGCATCGATGCCCGCGCACAGCACGTGATCGATAGGGTGCATGCCGGCAATATCTACGTGAACCGAAATCAGATCGGCGCTGTTGTCGGCTCGCAGCCCTTCGGCGGCGAGGGGCTTTCGGGAACGGGGCCCAAGGCCGGCGGCCCGCACTATCTGCGCCGCTTCCGGCGTGGTGCGGAGATCGCGCAGGTAGCGCCGTCAGGTCCCGAGCTTGCCGCCGATGCGGTGAGCCGTCTCCTGCCTGCGATGGATGCAAAGTGGACAGCGCGTGCAGACAGGCTCCCGGTCCTGCGGAAGCTCCTGCGTGGCAGGGCACAGGAAGCGATGGCAGCCTCGGCGGCGCTGGATCAGGGGCCACTCGATCTGCCGGGACCGACTGGCGAGGCCAACACACTGATGCTGACGCCGCGCGGCCGCGCGCTCTGTCTGGGCGCTGATGAAGAAGTCCTTCTGGCGCAGGTCGTGCAGGCACTGTCAGCCGGAAACGCGGTGCTCGCAGTGCATCCGGAAGCGCGCCGCATTCTCAGGCCGCTGCTCGGGCAGGGGCTTCCGCTGGAGGCAGCCGATGGCACCGTGCTCCGGAGACACTCGGCGCTCCTGGCATCGATCTGGTGGCCGCCTGTGGCGGGGAAGAATGGCTGCGAGACCTGCGCCGGGCGCTTGCCGGGCGCGAGGGGGCGATTGTCCCGCTGATCGTCGAGCCGATCTACCCGGCTGCCTTTGCCCATGAACGCGCCATCTGTGTCGACACGACGGCAGCAGGCGGCAATGCGAGCCTTTTGGCTTCGGTTTAGGTTGAAATCCTCCACCGCACAGCCCGATGGCTGCGCGGACGGTCTGGCGCGATCAACGGCGGAAGGCCAGCGGAACGGTAAAACCCCAGCTCGAACGACCGGCTTCATCCGGAATTCGTGGGAAGGGCGCTGCACGGCGAACCGTCTCGAGGGCGGCCTGGTCGAGGACACTAGAGCCGGAACTGCGTACAATGCGGATATGCCGCTCACGGAACCGTTCCGCGCGACCGTGAAGCGTACGCGGACCTCGCCCTTGAGCCGCTGGCGTTTTGCCGCGCTCGGATAGCGCAGCGAGCGCCGCAGTTTCGAGACGACCTTGCAGGATAGTTGGAGACGCGCGCATTGCCGCTTTTTGTGGCGCGCGCGACCTGCCGGCCCTTGGAGGCCTGACCGGCATTCTGCTTTCCGGAGGTTGTTCCGCGGCGCGCGTCCTGTGTGTCGCGGCCCTTTGAGCCGGCGTTGCGCTTTTTGGGCGGTGCCTTTTTGGTCCTCTGGACCTGCTTCTTCTCGACCTTTGGCTTGGGCGGCGGTGTGTAGGCGGGGCGGGGCGTTGGAACCGGCGCTTCCGAGAGCGCTGCCACGATCTGCGCGTTCTCGACCGGCTCGATAGCCTCTGCTGTCTCTGCCTCCGTCACCTCGGTAACGGGTTGCTCTGCCTCCAGGACCGGGGTCGGGGCTTCATCAACCACGGTTTCGACCGGTGCCTCGGGGGGCACCTCGCTTGCCGTTTCGGGCTGAACCGGCTCTGTCTCCGGCTGCGTTTCCGGCACGACTTCCTCGGTCGTTTCACCGGCGGCGACCATATCGGCAAAGGCGTTGCCGGCGATCGCGATTTCCGTCGAGCCGCCACCGGCGATCTCGACATCTGTCGGGCGGCTCATCACATAGACCGCCGCACCCGCGTGCAGGCTTAACGATACGGCGAGCGCTACGGCCCATTTCCAGGCGCGCATTTTCATTCTGCCGTACGTTCCGTGATGATGCTGATCCTGCTGGCACCGGCTGCCTTGAGGGCGCCGACGATGTCGACGAGTTTGGCGGCCGGCAGGTCGCGGTCTGCTGCCACCTTGATCTCGAGTTGTCTTGCAGCCTCTTCACCAAGGGTTTCTGCACGCGCGAGCATGAAACCCTGCGCATCTGTCGCCGTACCGCGCAGGCGCATCTCACCCTCTTCGGTGACGAACAGCGCATTCGGCGGTTCCGACGGATTGGCCTCGACGGTGGAGATCAGGCTGACATCATTGTCGAGCGGCGGGGTCAGCGTGCCGGCAACGAGGAAAAAGATCAGCATCAGGAACACGATGTTGATCAGTGCGATCGTGCTTTCCCGCTGGCGGGGCTGCTTGGGACGGGCAAGGCGGAGCATGGGGATTACCTCGCGACGGAAAGGTTGAGTTCGGTGTTGCGACGAATGTTCTCCACCGCCTCGACCAGCTGTTGGGATGTAAGCTCGCCGCGCACCAGGAGAACGGCGGTTTCTGCGCCGGCTTCCTTCAGGCGTGCGAGTTCGACGATGGCTGCCTCTTCGGCGAGCGTCTGGCCATTGACGCGCCAGCCCGCCGGATCATCGACGCGGATCAGCACGTCCGGCGGCTTGCCGCCGGCAGAGGCTGACGCCGGCCCGCCGGAAATCTCGACCCTGGCGAAGCGGGTAAAGGTCGAGGTGAGCATGAAGAAGAGCAGCAGGAGGAAGATCACATCGATCAGTGATGTGAGCGACAGGGGCTTTCTCTTCCTGACCGCAGCCGCGTCAATGCGCATAGCTCTCACCTGTCACAAGCCGTGGCGCGCCGGAATCTGCCGACGTTGCCTGTTCTTCCGCTTTCTCGATCGACGCGTGCGACAGAACGGTTGCGGTCATCGTCTCGATGGCGACGCGCTCGTTTTCGATGCGTGTTTCGAACCATGTGAGAAGGAGAGAAACGGGCATGGCAACGGCAAGGCCGCAGGCCGTGGTCAGAAGTGCTACCCAGATGCCGCCGGCGAGCAGTGACGGATCCACTGAATTCCCGGCTTCCTGCAGCTTCTGGAAGGCTTCGATCATGCCAAGAACCGTGCCGAACAGGCCAAGCAGAGGGGCAACCTGGGCGATGGCGTCGAGCGCGCGAAACCCGCGTTGCAGATCGTGCAGGCGGCCAAGCGCCAGGCGGCTGACCTCGTCTTCCACGGCGCCTTTGTCGGCTTTTGCCGCGGCAAGCCGCATTGTGGTTGCGAGCGTTTCCTCCAGCGGCGAACGCGCATTGGCGAGCATCGAGCGTGCCTCGCCCTGGTTGTGGTGGAACCAGGCATGGAGCGCGCGGTTGGAACGCCCGTGCCGGCCGACCCGCTCGCGCTGAAACTGCATGAATTTCAGAAGGATGAGCGCCAGAGCGAAGACCGACAGAACAAGCAGGATCGCAACGACGGGGCCGCCGAGCTTGAGAAAGGAGCCTATGGAAGAGATGACGCCGTCGAACATGGGGGCATTCCTGTGGGGTTTGTTTTGTGAACGTTATTTGCCGAAGGTGACAGTGCCGCGGCTGGTTGCTTCCAGCCGGGCAATACAGTCACCGGGCTCGAGCCCATCGCCTTCGCAGGCCGAAGCGTCGTTGATCAGGACACGCCCGATCGCATCGCAATCGGCATCGGCGAGGTCGAACCGCCGCACCTTGGTCTTCTCATTGGGCAGTTCCTGGAAGTCCAGGACCAGAAGCCGGTCAACGAGGCCTTCCTTGCTGAAAAGGGCGATTTCGTAGGCTGCCCGGGCGATATCCTGGCCCATCGCATTCTCGACCACGAATGCGATGCGGCAGCCCTTTTCGCTTTTTTGAAGAGCGTTGAGCTCCAGCTTGATCGCGCCGGCGGCAGGGTCCTGCGCGGCCCCTGGCAGGGTTGCTGCCAGCGTGCCGGCCAACGCCAGCGCGATACGGCCAGCGGTGGACAGAAGAGAAGATGGAAGTAATCGAGACGGCATTTTATCCTCCAAAACGGACGGTTGCGCCGAGCTTTACGGTCAGGCCGGGTTGTGCATGCATACCATCGGAAACGTCAACGATCGGCAGCACGTAACGCTTATCGAAAAGGTTGTCGACGCGGAAATCAAACCGGAGGTTCTCATTGGGCTGATAGTTCGCATAGAGATTCACCAGCGTGTAATCCTCGGCGAAGGTCGTGCCGCTGGGAGCCCTGTTGAATTGCACCTCGCCACCGAGTGTCAGGCGACGTTCGAGAAAACGCATGCCGCCATCGAGCGTGACGCTGGCTGAGGGAATGGTCGTGAGGTCCGAACGCACGCCATCCCTGTCGGTCTGATGACCGTCGATGACGGAGATGCCGAGACCGGCGAAATAGCGCCCGGCATCGTAGCGGCCCTCGAGTTCGAAGCCCTGGATTTCTGCAGCATAGACGTTCTGGTACTGCGCACACATGGTGTGACCGAGGCTGGCGCATTCGCTGCCTGGAATTGCCGGGAAAGTGGGAATGGTAATGTAGTCGTCAATGTCGTTGTGGAAGTAGGCTGCCTTGAGCCGCAGCGTATCCCCGGCATCGAAGATTCCGTCGGCCTTGTAGTTTATGCCCGCCTCCCACGTCTTGCCGGTCTCGGGCCTGAGGTCGGGATTTGGCAGGAACGCAAAGCTGAAGCCGGGGAAGGAATGGCCGCCGGTGATGTAGGCCTCCGACGTGTTGGGTGCACGGTAGCCTTCTGCATAGGAGCCATAAAACTGCAGACCGGAAAGAACGCCCTCGCTGAAGGGGGAGACGCCAACGCTGAGGCGGGGGGAGAACCGGTCGCCTGAATTCTTGTCGGACGCCTCCAGTTCGTAGGAATCGTAGCGCAGCCCGGCGACGACTTCGAGCCAGTCATAAGTGAGCTTGTCCTGAACGTAGGCGCCCCAGACCCTGCGGGTGCCGGTCGGGTTGTAAGTGTCGGAGCCGCCTGACGCCGCATTCGAGGTGAAATCGTCATAGACCCAGTCGCCGCCCACTGTCAGTTCATGGGCAATCATCCCGGTATCGAAATAGGATGTGTTCCAGATATCGAAACTGGTCGTTCTGAGGTCGTAGCCCGATGTGCCGGGGCGCCGGCCCGTATCGGTCTGGGTTAGATCGATGCTGTTGACCGCACCCTTGATGTTGAGATTGAGCCACTTCTCCTCGGCGTCGGAGATCTTGAACTCGCCCGTGAACGTGTCGCTGTCGAGCCGGTAGTCGCGGGTTGCCGTCGAAGACCAGTCGTCGCGGGACCCGGTCCAGCCGAGCGTCAGCTCACTGTTCTCCGTTGGTCTGATGGTTCCCTTTACATGGCCGCTCAGCACGTCGAAGCCGGAGTTGTCGACGCGTGAACCATCGCCATCCTTGTAGTCACCATAGTCGCGCCAGACGATGTTGCCGAGAACGGAGGCGGCTTCGTTGAAGCGATAGGCGCCGATCGCGCTCGTGGTCCAGCCGGAACCGTTCGATTCATAACGCCCCGTGAGCGACAGCGCGTAATTCTCATCGTCACGCAGGAAATCATCGGGCTTCTTGGTTTCGAAATAGACGACGCCGCCAATTGCGCCTGAACCAAACGTGTTCGCGCTGGGGCCGCGGATGACGTCCACCTGCTGGACAAGCTGCGGGTCGAGCCAGAACATGCGGGACACTTCATGGCCCGCCTTGTGGAAATTCTGGCGAGCGCCATCCACGATGACGGAAACGCGTCCGGCGTCCTGAAGGCCGCGGATGTTGATGTTGCTGACCGCCGGGCGTCCGTCGGAATAAACCTTGATTCCGGGAACGCCGAAGAAGATGTCGTTGGCGTTGGTCGCCATACGGCGCTCAAGTTCCTCGCCGCTGATCTGGCTTACTGATGCCAGTGATTCGAGCGCGCTTTCCTCTGTCCTGCTCACCACCGTTATACGGTCGAGAAGGGTGACCCTGCCTGACGCTTCCGACAAAAGTACCGGCACTTCCTCGGCCATTGCGTTCATCGACAAAACCAGCGTCGCCATTGAAGTCCCGCACAGCAAGCCAAGGTTTGTGCGTCGCGCGTAATTTCGCATGCCCGATGTCTCCAGCAATTAAACACAGCAACTGGCCGGCTGGCGCTGGCTTGCCGACGATTATCCGGTTAGGAAATTTATCTTGATTATTCCACTCCGGTATTGCGGTGGCTATAAAATATGATAAGAAAAGTCAAGAAAGCGAATGGCAGAAAACATGCTGTCGATGTGAGCCCAAGCCAGTGACCTGAAAATGGAGGTTCTTTCCAATGAAGACCTATTTGTCGATCGACCCGCGCGGACAGGCAGACATACAGCATCTGGCCGTCAGGCAAGGCGGCGTTACGCCTGACCGGACGATTTCCAGCACGGACCTTTTCGGCGGGCGCCGCGAAATCGGAATTGAGCATCACGGTGCTTATTACCGGTTGAAGATTACCCGCCAGGGAAAGCTGATTCTTAACAAGTAGGTTTCGTGGAATGAATGTTCAGACAGTACGCGCGCCCGAGGCGATCAGGCGCGCCCGTGACGAAAATCCCAAGATGCGCGAGCGGGACCTGGCGATTTCGCTGGGCATTTCTGAGGCCGAACTGCTGGCCGCGCATGTGGGCCATGGCGTGACCCGTATCGAGCCGCGCGTGTCCGATCTTCTCCCGGCCCTCGAAGCCGTCGGGGAGGTGATGGCCCTGACGCGCAACGAAAGCGCCGTCCACGAAAAGGTCGGCGTTTACGAGAAGATTACCGCCGGCGCGCAGCATGCGCTGGTTCTGGGCCGCGACATCGATCTGCGCATATTTCCCTCCCGCTGGGCCTTCGGCTTTGCGGTGGAAAAGCGCGATGGAGACGATGTGCGGCGCAGCCTGCAGTTCTTCGATCAGGCGGGTGATGCCGTGCACAAGGTGCATCTGAGGCCGAAGTCGAACCTCTACGCCTATCAGAAACTCGTCGAGGATCTCCTTCATCCGGACCAGCAGGCTCCGCTTGAGGTTCAGGCAGAGAAAATTATCGAGGAGATTGTCACCGACGACCTGCCGGCTGCCGACGTGCTGCGCGAGCGCTGGAGCACGATGACGGATGTGCATCAGCTCTTCAACATCCTGCGCAAGCTGAAACTGACGCGCCATCAGGCCGTCCACCTGATCGGCGAGGACTACGCCTGGCGGCTGGGGGACGACGCCCTGACACAGATGCTGCATCAGGCGGTCCGTGAGACAGTGCCGATCATGTGTTTCGTCGGCAGCAGCGGATGTATCCAGATCCATACGGGCGCGATCGAAACGGTGAAGCCGATGGGACCATGGATCAACATTCTTGACCCCGGTTTCAATCTTCATCTGCGAACAGACCACGTGAAGGAACTCTGGGCCGTTCGCAAACCGACCAGAGACGGTCATGTCACCTCCATGGAGCTTATGGCGCCGACGGGCAACTGATCGCCCAGTTCTTCGGGGAACGCCTCGAAGGACATGCCGAGCGAAGCGACTGGCGTTCCATGGTCGAAGGCTTGCCACGGCGCGAATGCCGGCAGGTGGCCTGACTGACCTTCCTGGACGGGGAGTCTCGCTCCCTGTCTTCGTCTGGTGAAATCAATTGATTGGACTGTCCCGTGCACTACGGAAATCGGGCCGGGATCCAGGGAGACTGGCGGACCATGCGTGAAGCGATTTCTTCAGTGACGCGAAGAGGGTTGGGGCGGCTTGTGGTGAGTGCGCTCATTGCTCTCGGTGCAGCATTCACTCCCGCCGTTGCGGACGAGGCCATTCAGCCGTTCTCCGACGCCTCGAAGCTGGTGACGATCGGCGGTGCCGTTACCGAGATCGTCTACAGTCTTGGCGAGGAAGAGCGGCTTGTCGCGCGCGACACGACGAGCACCTATCCGCCAGAGGCGGAGGAACTGCCCGATATCGGCTATATGCGAGCGCTTTCGCCCGAAGGCGTGCTCTCCGTCGAGCCGAGTGCCATACTGGCCATGGAAGGAAGTGGGCCGGTGGAAACGATGGATGTGCTTGAGACGTCCGGCGTGCCCCTCGTAAAAGTTCCGGAAGGCTATGACCGAGAGGCAATCCTGCGCAAGATTCGCGTGGTTGGCACCGCTCTGGGCGTTGAAGAAAAAGCCGAAATGCTCGCGCTCCGTGTCAAGGCCGATCTCGATGCCGCCGAAGCGGAAGCGCAGAAGCAGGCTGACGGGAAGCGCGTGCTTTTCGTGCTCAGCATGCGCGGCGGGCGGGTCATGGCCGCAGGCAGAAATACGGCCGCAGACGGCATCATCCGCATGGCGGGCGGGGTCAACGTGATGGACACGATGTCCGGCTTCAAGCAGGTGACTGACGAGGCCGTGATTTCGGCGGCTCCGGAGGTTGTTCTCATGATGGAGCGCGAGGGGCACGGAGGGTGGCCGGATGTGCTGAAACACCCCGCTTTCGCCAGCACTCCGGCCGGAAAGAAGGGAACCCTGATACGGATGGACGGTTCGTATCTTCTGGGCTTCGGCCCACGGACTGCAGGCGCGGTGCGCGATCTGGCCAGCGCTCTGAACGGTTCGGAAACGGTGACCGAATAGCATGGCGTTACGTGACAATGCCGCACCGGCGCCACGATGGCGCTGGCATGTTGATACGAGTGGCGACCGTTCGGCGCGGGCACGGCTGGTCATTCTGGCCCTGATCCTGCTCTACGCGTTTCTTTTTCTGTTCAGTCTTGGATCGGGTGCATCCGATACGTCGTTCTGGGCGGTGCTTTCGGGCTGGCTGGGCGGTGGAGCAGATGCCCTCTCACTGCGCGACCGGGTGGTCATCGGCGACATCCGCCTGCCGCGTGTGGTGCTCGGAAGCCTGATTGGCGCATCGCTGGCTGTTTCCGGCGCTGTCATGCAGGGACTGTTTCGCAACCCGCTGGCCGACCCGGGCATTGTCGGTGTGGGGTCCGGCGCGGGGCTTGGCGCCATCACGGTGATCGTGCTCGGCAACACGATGCTTGCTCCGGTGATCGGCATGTTCGGCATTTATGCTCTGCCGCTGGCCGCTTTCTGCGGCGGGCTCGTGTCGACCCTGCTCCTCTACCGGGTGGCGACACGGCGCGGGCAGACATCGATCGCCACCATGCTTCTTGCCGGCATAGCGCTTGGCGCGCTCGCAGGCGCATTGTCGGGCATGCTCGTCTACGTCGCGGACGATCAGGAGCTGCGGGACCTGACCTTCTGGGGGCTTGGTTCTCTGGCGGGGGCCACCTGGGCAAAAATCTGGGCTGCCGGGCCGATCATCCTTGCAGCCCTTGCTGCAGCGCCCTTCCTGGCACGCGGGCTCGACGCGATGGTTTTGGGCGAGACGACCGCCAACCATCTTGGCGTGCGGGTCCAGCGGGTAAAGAACTCCGCCATTCTGGCCGTGGCGGCGGCAACGGGCGCTTCGGTTGCCGTGGCCGGCGGCATCGGCTTTGTCGGCATCGTTGTGCCGCATCTTCTGCGGCTGACCATCGGCCCCGAACATCGCTACCTGCTGCCGGCTTCGGCGCTTCTGGGGGCGAGCCTGCTTCTGGTGGCCGATGCGATCAGCCGTGTTGTGGTAGCACCAGCGGAGCTGCCGATCGGCATTGTCACGGCGACGCTCGGTGCGCCGTTCTTCCTGTGGATATTGCTGCGCCAGAGGGGGATTCTGGATCTGTGATGGCGATCGATGTCGAAGATCTTTCGGTGCGGGTCGGGCGCAGGCTCATTCTCCGCAATGTGACACTGTCGGTGAAGCCGGGCACCGTGACGGCCATTGTCGGGCCCAACGGATCGGGCAAGACCACCTTTCTGAAGGCGGTATCTGGCGACCTGCCATATGATGGCGATGTGCGGATCAATGGCGAAGCGCTCCGGCACATGCAGCCATGGCAGGCTGCCGCGCATCGGGCCGTTCTGCCGCAGGCAAGTTCGCTCTCCTTCCCTTATACGGTGCGCGAGGTGGTCAAGCTGGGGCTTCTGGGCGGGCGGTCAGGCGCTGGCCCGGCCGAGCAGACGAGGCTTCCCGAAAAGGCTCTTGAGCGCGTTGATCTCGCAGGATTTGCCGGGCGTTTTTATCAGGAACTTTCGGGCGGCGAACAGCAGCGTGTCCAGCTCGCCCGTGTGCTCTGCCAGGTCTGGAAACCGGTGCTCGACGGCAGGCCGCGCTACCTTCTGCTCGATGAGCCGGTTTCAAGCCTCGACATCAAGCATCAGCTGATCATCATGGACATTGCCGCCGGGTTTGCTTCTGCCGGCGGTGGTGTGCTGGCGGTTCTGCACGATCTCAACCTAACCGCGCGCTTTGCCGATCAGGTGGCCATGATGCATCGCGGGACGCTGGTCGCGGCGGGAACGCCTGCCGATGTGTTTAACGATCGGCTTGTGTCCGACGTGTTCGAGTGCCGAATTCAGGTGGGTGTTCCGCCAGGTGGAGATCTTCCCTATGTGCTGCCACAGTCAGCGCAGCTTTAGGGTCAGAACATTTTCGGAGGATGAGGACCGTCTGCGTACGGTCCTTCCTGAGCCTAGCGTGCCGCTACACGCTCGGGTAACTCGTCAAGACCGAGCCGTAATCGCATATCCGGCTTGCCGACGGCGAGATCGCTGATCGTATAGCCGGCCAGCACTTCGAAGAAGGCGTTCAACGCCTTGCGCAGCGCTTCATTGAGGCCGCAGCTTTCGACCAGCGGGCACTCTGCGTCGTCATTCTCAAAGCATTCCGCCATGGCGAAATTGTCCTCGGTGACGCGCACGACATCGAACAGAGTGATGTCGCCGGCCGGTTTCGCCAGACGAACACCGCCATGACGTCCACGCACGGTCTCGACAAAGCCGTGCTCGACAAGCGGCTGCAGAATCTTGAACAGGAACAGGTCGGACAGGGAGTATGCCTCAGCGATGTCCGAGATGCGGCTGAGCCGACCCTCATTGGCGGCGCAATACATCAGAATCCGGATTGCATAATTGGTTTGTCGCGTTAGGCGCATAACAGTCCTTTCACATATCGTTCCCGCAATATGGCTTATTGTTTAGAATAATTCCAGAGTGAGTCGGCATAAATCTGATAAATTCAATCAACTTTATGCAGGCAATCGCTGAGTTGCGCAATTTCACGTATGACCGCTTTGCCTTGTTATTCGTGCTGCAATGCACAATATTCGCGCGACAAATCTGGGAACCGGTCGGCGGGGAAAGCGCAGCCATGCTCGTTCTGACGCCTCAGACCAGATTTTGCAGACGAATTCATTTCAGAAAGGCATAGACGATGAACGCGCATGTTCTGGAAAATGAGATCGGCGTGGACACGACCGTTTCCGACTGGGTGGTCGTCGACCAGTCGATGATCGATCGTTTCGCCGACTGCACCAACGACCACCAGTGGATTCATGTGGATCGCGAGCGCACGGAGCGCGAAAGCCCGTTTGGCAAACCTGTCGCGCACGGTTTCCTCACGCTGTCGCTCTTATCGAGCCTGTCTTATGACTGTGGCGCGTGGCCGGTGCATCTGGGCACGATCATCAATTATGGGCTCGACCGGCTGCGCTTTCTGGCGCCGGTCAAGGCCGGCAGCCGCGTGCGGCTGCGCAGCACGCTGAAGGGCATCGAGGAAAAGGCGCCGGGCCGGCTTCTCATCCGTCATCACGGCGAGGTGGAAATCGAGGGCGAGGAAACGCCCGCACTTGCCGCTGAAACCATCATCATGTTGATTCTCGACGACAAGGCCGCCTGAGCGGCCTATTCCGCGTCGGGCTGGTTCATCGGCGCGGCCTTCCGGAACGCTTCCAGTTCCATGCAGGCGTCGTTGATGCGCTGGATGACGGGATAGGGCGTCATGTCGACGTCGAAGCGTTTGTTGTTGGTAACCTGACCCACAAGGCAGATATCGGCCATGCCGGGCGTGTCGCCATGGCAGAAGGCGCCGGTCTGCGGGCTCTCGGCGAGCATCTTTTCAAGCGGTTCGAACGTGGCATTCACCCAGTGGCGGAACCATGCGCCGACTTCGGCGTCGTCTGCGCCGTAACGCTCCTTGAGCGCGTTCAGAATGCGCAGATTGTTCACCGGATGGACTTCACAGGCGATCATCTGGGAGAGCATGCGAACCCGCGCGCGCCCATGCGCATCGGCGGGCAGGAGCGGGGGCTCGGGCACCGTCTCGTCCAGAAACTCCATGATCGCCATGGACTGCGCGATCATCGTACCGTGCTCCACACCAGCGCCGGCACGAGGCCCTGCGGATTGACCGACAGATAAGCCTCGCCGCGATGCTCGCCATGGCGCAGGTGATGCGCGGCATAGCGATAGTCGATGCCTTTCATGGCGAGGGCTATTCGCACCCGGTAAGAGGTGGAGGAGCGGAAATAATTGTGCAGGACGATCTCGTTCATCTCAGGCCTCGCCGATGGTGATGGCGATCTCGCCGATGCCGTCGACGCCGCCTTCCACCTGATCGCCCGGCTCAAGCGCGCCGACGCCGGCAGGCGTTCCGGTATAGATCAGATCGCCGGCCTTCAGCTCCATGGCCTGGCTGCACAGTGCAATCACGTCGGCCACGGGCCAGATCAGCTCGTCCAGATCGCCTTCCTGGCGGATTTCGCCGTTGACGGCGAGCCAGACGCGGCCCTCAGACGGGTGACCGGTCTCGGCAACAGGCACGATGGGGCCACAGGGCGACGAGCGGTCGAACGCCTTGCCCCAGTCCCATGGTCGGCCTTTTTTCTTGGCATCGCCCTGAAGATCGCGCCGCGTGAGGTCGAGACCGACCGCATAACCATAGACGTGGTCGAGCGCATGGGCCGGGTCGATGTTGCTGCCGCCCTTGCCGATGGCGACGACCATCTCGATTTCGTGGTGAAGATCTTTGGTCAGGCTGGGATAGGGGATCACCGTGTCGGTATCCACCACGGCGTCAGCCGGTTTGGTGAAGAAGAATGGCGGCTCGCGGTCCGAATCATGGCCCATTTCGCGCGCGTGGGCGGCATAGTTGCGCCCGACGCAGAAGATGCGCCGCACGGGAAAGCGCGCCTCGGTGCCGGAAACGGCAACGGAGGGCTGCGGGGCGGGCGGAAAAACGAAATCGGCCATGAAACTCTCCCAGATGACTGGGAGAAGAGATGGCCGAATTGACGCTCCGGGGCAAGGCCCCGAAGCGCCCAAGTTTGGAGATCAGCCTTGAAGACGCTCTTCACGGCCTTGGCGGTCGCATCGACAATCGTGTCTGCTTCTTCGCGCGTCAGACAAAGCGGGGGTGCAAAGCCCAGAATGTCGCCCTGTGGCATGGCGCGGCCGATGACGCCCTGTTCAAGAAGGGCTGCGGCCATCTGCGGGCCGATCTTCTCGGAAGCGTCGAAGAAGGAGCGGTTCTCGCGCTCTTTCACGAACTCGACGGCGCAGAGCATGCCTTCGCCGCGCACTTCGCCGACATGGGCGTGGTCGCCAATGGCATCACGCATGGCGTTGACGAAATAAGCGCCTGTCTCGCCGGCATTCTTCACGAGACCGAGCTTGTCGACCAATTCGAGATTGGCGATGCCGGCTGCCGCGCCGATCGGATGGGCCGAATAGGTCCAGCCATGGCCGATCGGGCCATATTCATCCGTGCCGCGCTCGAGCACTTCCCACATCTTCTTGCCGACGATGGAGCCGGAAAGCGGCGCATAGGCCGAGGTGAGGCCCTTGGCGATGGTGATGAGGTCGGGTTCCATGTCGTAATGGATGGAACCGAACATGGAGCCGAGGCGTCCAAAGCCGGTCACGACCTCGTCGGCGACGAGAAGGATGTCGTGCTTGCGCAGCACTTTCTGGATCGCGGCCCAGTATCCGGCCGGCGGCGGCACGATGCCGCCCGTGCCGAGCACGGGCTCGCCGATGAAGGCGGCGATGGTGTCCGCGCCCTCGCGCTCGATCAGCGCTTCGAGCTCCGCCACGCAATGGGCGGTGAACTGCTCCTCGCTCATGGAAAGGACCGGGCGGCGGTAGTAATAGGGCGCTTCGGTGTGGACCACCTGGGCAAGCGGCAGGTCGAACTTCTTGTGGAAGAGCTCAAGCCCGGTCAGCGAGCCGGTCATCAGGCCGGAGCCATGATAGCCGCGCCAGCGCGAGATGATCTTCTTCTTCTCGGGGCGGCCTAGTATGTTGTTGTAGTACCAGATCAGCTTGACGTTGGTTTCGTTGGCATCGGAGCCGCCGAGGCCGAAATAGACCTTGGACATATTTTCAGGCGCGCGGTCGACAATCATCTTGGCGAGCTTGATGGAGGCTTCCGTGCCGTGGCCCACATAGGCGTGGTAATAGGCAAGCTCCCTGGCCTGCTCGGCAATCGCATCAGCGATCTCGGTGCGGCCATAACCGACATTGACGCAATAGAGGCCGGCAAAGGCGTCGAGCAGCTTCTTGCCGTCGCGGTCCTCGATATAGACGCCATTGCCGCCGGTCACGATGCGGTTTGCGCTTTCGCCGCGCGCATGCTGGGCCAGGTGGGTCGAGGGGTGGAAGAAGGCCTCGCGGTCCCACTGGTCGAGTTGGTCGTTCTTCAACAGCATGTCACTCTCCTGTTCGTCTCAAACTGTATTCAGCGCTGCTCAACCGACGTTGCGGCAGACATATTTGATGTTGGTGAAGGCTTCCAGCCCATGGCGGGAGCCCTCGCGCTCAAGGCCCGCCTGCTTGACCCCGCCGAAGGGGATGGGCGCGCCGGTGATCTTGGTGCGGTTCACGGCCACCATGCCGAATTCGAGACCGCGCGAAAGGCGGGCGATGCGGCTGGGGTCCTGCGTGTGCAGATAGGCGGCGAGGCCGGTTTCGGTGTCGTTCGCCTTTTCGAGCACGTCCGCTTCGTCGTCGAAGGGCGTGAAGGCGGCAATCGGCCCAAACGTCTCCTCGCGGAAGATGAGGGCTGTTTCGGGCACATCGGCCAGAACTGTGGGGTCGAAAAAGGTGGGGCCGTGCCGCGACACTTTTCCGCCTGTTACGAGCCGCGCACCTTTTTCAAGCGCATCGGCGACCTGTTCTTTCTGCTTCGCGACCGCGCGCTCATGGATGAGCGGGCCGATATCGGGATCGGTGAGGCCGTTGCCGACCGTCAGTTCCTCGACCTTGCGGGCGAATGCGGCGACGAAGGCGTCGTAGATGGGGCGCTCGATATAGAAGCGGTTGGCGGCAAGGCAGTCCTGTCCGGAGGTGGCGAACTTCGCCGAAATGGCGCTCTCGACCGCGTGGTCGAGGTCGCAATCGGCAAAGGCGATGAAGGGCGCATGGCCGCCAAGCTCCATGATGAGACGCTTCACGGTCGGCGCGGACTGCGCGTAGAGCAGGCGGCCGATCTCGGTGGAGCCTGTGAAGGAGACGGCGCGCACACGGGTTGAGGCGGTCATCGCGCCGACGACTTCGGCTGCCTTGCCGGTGAGCACGTTGAAGACGCCTGCCGGCACGCCGGCGCGCTCGGCGAGTTCTGCAAGGGCGAGTGCGGAGAACGGCGTCTCGGAAGAGGGGTGCGCGACCACGGTGCAGCCGGCGGCAAGGGCGGCTGCCGCCTTGCGGGTGAGCATGGCGGAGGGGAAGTTCCATGGCGTGACGAGGGCCGCGACACCCACCGGCTCGCGCGAAACCTGCATGTCCGCGCCCGGCAGGTGCGAAGCGACGCTCTCGACCGAAACGCGCTTGGCTTCCTCGGCGTAGAAGGAGACGAAGGAGGCGGCGTAATCGATCTCGCCGCGCGCTTCGGACAGCGGCTTGCCCTGTTCCAGAACCATGAGATGGGCGAGATCCTCCTTGGCGGCGACGATCAAATCGTACCAGCGCATCAGGATCTGCGCGCGCTCCTGTGGGAGAAGGGCGGCCCATGCGGGAAAGGCTGCGTGCGCTGCCTCGATGGTCTCACCAACCTGCTCTGCGGTGAGTGCCGGAACGCAGCCGAGCCGCGCGCCATCGGCCGGATTGTAGACATCCACCACTGGATCGCCGGGGGCGGCGATCCAGTGGCCATTCGCATAGGCGTATTCGCGGAACAGACGCGGATCGGCGAGATCGGACAGGGCGGTTTTCTGAAGGGCTGCAATAGCGGACATCGGCTCACTCCCAAGCGGATTTCCAGTTTATGGATCGACTGGGATTATGCCGTTCGGGTCGCCAAATTTTCTGACGATCTTGGCAGGGCGCACCAAGGTTTCTTCTGAACTTCGTGGCCCGCGCCCACTATTCCTTCTGCGCCGTCTCGTCGGTGTTCACCAGAACTCCGAGCGGAAACGCGCCCGGCTGCTTCACCGGCTTGGTGACGATGTAGGTGAAATAGCGCGCAAGACCCACATTCATCTCAAGAAGCCTGTCGACCAGCCGCTGATAGGCGTCGATGTCGCGTGCGATGATCTGCAGGATATAGTCGAACCCGCCGCCGACAGCCCAGCAGCCGCTGATTTCATCGATGTCCTGCACGCTGCGTTCGAATCGCTGAAAGTCTTCCGCGCGGTGGCCAGAAAGTTCGGCGGCCATGAAAACGGCAATGTGGGGCGTGAGCTTCGCCAGCGCCACTTCTGCACGGTAGCCGGTGATGATCCCCGCCTTTTCAAGGCGTTTCAGCCGCTCCCAGCAGGGGGGCGGCGTCAGGTTGACGCGTTCGGCCAGCGCCGCCTTGGAGATGCGGCCTTCCCTTTGAAGGATACCGAGAATCTTGAGATCGCGATCGTCGAGCTTGAGCATGGTCAGCTCTGGATCGTCGTCCCGGCCTTCGCTGTCAAGGCCCGGGCGCGCGCAAATGTGGCAATGGCCGTGTCTTGCGCGCCCGTTCCGGTGAGGTCGCAGATGGTGATCTGGTCATCGCCGGTGCGGCCGGTACCGGCTCCAGAAACGATGTCTCCGAGTTCGGGTGGCGTGCCGCCATGCCATACGCCGTCATGAATCGCGGCTGCCAGTTCGCCGAGTTTTTCGCACTGGCTCACACGGTCGGCGACGTAGAGATCGGCGCGGGTGAGAGCCGTCGGCTCGATCTCGTTCTTGCCTTCCTGATCGGAGCCCATGGCGGTGATGTGGAGCCCCGGATGCAGCCAATCGGCTTTGAGAACAGGTTCTCGGGCCGGCGTGGTGGTGACGACAAGCTGGCTTTGGGCGACGAGGCTGGCCGGGTCCGTTTCAGCTCTAACGTTGATGCCGAGGGTTTCGGCCAGTTCGGCGGCGCAGGCTTTTGCCTTTGCCGCATCGCGCCCCCAGACGAGAAGGCGGGAGAAGTGGCGCACCTGATGCGCGGCGATCATTTGCAGGCGGGCCTGCACGCCGGTTCCCATGACGCCGGCGGTTTCGATTTCGGGCGGAGCCAGATGGCGGGCGGCGACCGCGCCGGCGGCCGCGGTGCGCAAATCGGTCAAAAAGCCATTGTCGAGCAGAAGCGCCTCCACGAGGCCGGTTTTTGCGGAAAACAGGATCATCAGGCCATTGAGGCTCGGCAGGCCGATCTTCGGATTGTCGAAGAAACCGGGGCTGACCTTGATGGCGAAGCCTTCAAAGCCGGGAATATAGGCGGTTTTCACATCCACCTCGCCATGAACCTGCGGAATGTCCATGGAAAGGATGGGCGGCATGATGACCTGGCCGGAGGCGAGCGCGCGGAAGGCTTCTTCCACCACGTCGATGGCTTCAAGGTCGAGGCGGATGGCCTTGCGCAGATCGGCTTCGGTCAGGACGAGAATGTCATGCGGCATGGGGCGCTCCCTTGATGATCGTGTCGCCGAGCGCGACATCGCGGCCACAGACGATGTCGGTGAAGATCTGCATATCGACATTGCGTCCGGTGATGAGCGTGGCGGTGGGGCCGATTCTTCCGGAGATCTTGCCGGCCATGAGGGCGGCGGTACCGACGGCACTCGCCCCTTCGCACACCAGCCGGTCTTCGAAATAATGCGCCTGCATGGCGCGATAGATTTCTTCCTCGGTGACGAGCACGACATCATCCAGATGATTGCGGCAAAGGTCGAAGGAATGTCGGTTTTCAAGCCCGATCCCGCCGCCAAGCGAATCGGCGAGGCTCGCCACCTCGGTGATGGCGACCGGCATTCCGGCGGCAAGCGAGGCGTGCATGGCTGCACCCCGCTCCATGGTGATGCCAATGACGCGGATGGAGGGCTTGATCGCCTTCAGGGCAAAGGCGATGCCGCCGGCGAGCCCGCCGCCCGACAAAGGAATGAGCACGGTTTCAAGATCCGGGCGCTGTTCCAGGAGCTCAAGCCCTATCGTGCCCTGACCGGCGATGACGGCCAGATCGTCGAAGGGCGAGATTTCACAGAAGCCTTCCTCCTCGGCGAGGCGGCGGCTTTCGACCTGCGCTTCGTCCTGGCTTGCGCCGATGATGCGGGCCTCGGCACCAAGCGCCCTGATGCCGGCGATTTTCGCCTCCGGTACCAGCTTCGACATGCAGATGACGGCGCGCAGGCCACGCGCGCGTGCCGCATAGGCAACCGCGCGGCCATGATTGCCGGTCGAGCAGCAGGCCACGCCGGTGGCGTCGCCGGGCAGGGTGAGGACCGCATTGGCGGCACCGCGCAGCTTGAAGGCGCCGCTTGCCTGTCCGATTTCGAGCTTGAGGAGGACGTCATCACCCGCGAGACGGCTGAGAAAGGGCGAGGGCGGGAGAGGGGTATCGAGTGTCGCAATACCGGCAATGCGGCGACGCGCGGCCAGAATGTCTGCCAGCGCAAGCGTAGCCCTGTGGCTCATGAAAATCTCCCGGATTGTCTGCGAGGCAGCGTGATGGTGCTGATTTGTACACAACATCGTTGGCTCGGGAATAGAAGTAGCGACATTCGATGTCGTTTTCCTGCGATTCACCGGCTCGAAAATGTGATCATGGAATAGTTGTACACAAGGTTGCGAATTGCCTTTCCGGTGTACGGTTTCGCCGGGTGCAAAAGCGTCCGGTCTTTCGCTTTTTGGAGGAACCATGCCAGCAGCCGAAATGCCCTTCAGCGCGCAGGAATATGCCGCTCGCCTCGAAAAGACCCGCAACGCCATGGAGGCGAAGGGTATCGATGTTCTGTTCGTGGAAGATCCCTCCAACATGGCCTGGCTGACGGGTTATGACGGATGGTCGTTCTATGTCCATCAGGGGGTGATCGTCTTCAAGGATGCCGACCCGATCTGGTGGGGCCGGTCGATGGACGGGAACGGCGCCGTGCGCACGGTCTATATGGATGACGACCGGGTGCTGCGCTATCCCGACCACTATGTGCAGGCCAACACGCTGCATCCGATGCAGCATCTGGCCGAAATTTTGCGCGCCCACGGCTTCGGTAACAAGCGGGTCGGCGTGGAGCTGGAGAACTACTATTTCTCCGCCAAGGCCTATCTGGTTTTGAAGGAAGAACTGCCCAACGCCACCTTTGTGGACGCGACGGCGCTGGTGAACTGGCAGCGTGCGGTGAAATCTGACGAGGAAATCGTCTTCATGCGCCGGGCGGCGCGGATCTCCGAAAAGATGATCGACGGCATTGTCGAGCGCATCGAGCCGGGCCTGAAAAAAAACGATCTGGTGGCCGAGATCTATGCCGACGCGATCCGCGGCGTCGATGATGACTGGGGCGAATATCCGGCCATCGTGCCGCTACTGCCGACGGGCTCCGACGCCGCCGCACCGCATCTGACCTGGGACGGGCGGCGCTTCGAGCAGGGGCATGCGACCTTCTTCGAAATCGCCGGCTGCTATCGCCGCTACCACGCGCCGCTCTGCCGCACCGTGTTTCTCGGCACGCCGCCGCAGCACATGCTGGATGCGGAAAAGGCGTTGGTGGAAGGCATCGAGGCGGGATTGGAGATCGCGCGGCCGGGCAACCGCGCAGGCCAGATCGCCGATGCGCTCTATGGCGCGCTGGAGCGGGCCGGCATCACGCGGGACGGGCGCTGCGGTTATCCGATCGGCATTTCCTATCCGCCAGACTGGGGCGAGCGCACAATCTCGCTGCGCCGCGAGGACGAGACAATTCTGGAAGCGGGCATGACGTTCCATTTCATGCCGGGCCTGTGGATGGCCGATTGGGGGCTGGAAATCACCGAAAGCATCCTGATCACGGAAGATGGCCCGGCCGAGGCGCTTTGCCGCCGCCCGCGCGAACTGATCGTGAAGAACTGATCCATGCGATCCGAAACGCTGGAAAACACGACGCGCATCCTGTCCGATCTGGTGGGGTTTCCCACCATTTCGGCAGAGAGCAATCTGGAGATGATCGCCTATGCCAGCGAGCTTTTTAGCGCGCTCGGTGCAAGGCTTTCAATGACGCTGGACGAGAGTGGGCACAAGGCGAACCTGTTTGCCACGCTTGGGCCCGAAGGGGATGGCGGTATCGTGCTTTCGGGCCATTCCGACGTCGTTCCCGTTGAGGGGCAGGAGTGGACGAGCGATCCGTTCGCCATGCGTGAAGCAGATGGCAGGCTTTATGGCCGTGGCACGTGCGACATGAAGGGGTTCATCGCCTGCACGCTCGCCATGGCGCCGCACTTTGCCGAGCTGGACCTGAAACGGCCAATGCATTTCGCCTTCACCTATGACGAGGAGGTCGGGTGTTTTGGTGCCCGCGCGCTGGTGGAGGAGCTGGAGCGGGCGGAAATCCGGCCCTCCGTCGCCATCATTGGCGAGCCGACCATGATGCGCATCATCGAGGGTCACAAGGGCTGCTTTGAATACACGACCGAGTTTCGCGGGCTTGCCGGCCATGCCTCTTCTCCTGAACGCGGCGTCAATGCGGTTGAATATGCGGTGCGCTATATTTCGCGGCTCATGGCGCTGGCCGAGGATCTGAAGACGCGTGCGCCGAAGGGCAACCGGTTCGATCCGCCCTGGACGACGCTTCAGGTCGGCACGATCTCGGGTGGTGCGGCCCGCAACGTGATTGCCGACCACTGCTCCGTGGAATGGGAAATGCGCCCGGTGCGCAATGAGGATGCGGATTTTGTGAAAGACCGTATCCGAGCGTTTGTCGAATCCGAGCTGAAGCCAGTCATGAAGGCGGTTTTTGAGGGCGCTGACATCGTCACCCATGTGATCGGTGAGGTGGACGGGCTGGAGCCGGTAACCGAATCGGAGGCGCGGCAGATCGTTTCGGAGCTTACCGGTCTCACCGAGGCGGAAGTGGTGGCGTTCGGCACGGAGGCGGGGCTTTTCCAGAAAGCGGGGATATCCTCCGTCATCTGCGGGCCGGGCTCCATCGAACAGGCGCACAAGGCAGACGAGTTCGTTTCTCTGGAACAGCTCGAAGAATGCCTTGGCATGCTTGACCGGCTGGGCAGAAAGGTGAGCTGAGGGCGATGGAGCCAGAGCGATGACAGGCGAGGCACGTGCGCGGTTCGAGCGTATCTACACGCTTTTGCGCGAACGCATCTGTCTGCTCGACTATCCGCCGGGCATGCGGCTGCGCGAAGAAGACCTCGCCGAGGAATTCGACACCAGCCGAACGCCGATCCGCCGGGTTCTGGCCCGGCTCGAGGACGAGGGTTATCTGCGCTCTGTCCATGGCGTGGGAACCATCGTCACGGATATCGACATCGCCTCGCTGGAACAGGTCTACCGCCTGCGTGTGGAGCTTTCGGAGCTGATCGGCAAGCTTTCACCGATAGAGCCCGATGAAGACGCCAAACGCGCCTTCGCTGGCATGAAGACGCGCTGTGAGGCTTTGGTGAGAACGCCCAGCCAGCGCGCCTTTGCACAGCTCAATATGGATTTTTTCCATCTTTTGATGACGCTGACGGAAAACGAGCCTCTGCAGGAGTTTTCCGAACGGTTGTACTATCAGACCACGCGGATCTGGCTAAAGCGTGCGGCCGGCGAGGACGGCACGGAAGAAACGCTTGCCAGCGAGATCGGCTTTTTCCTGCGCGAAGTCTCCGACATTGCCGCAGCCGTTGCCTGCGGGGCGCTGGAAAGCGTCGGGCAAATCCGCCGCGCCCATGTGGCCATGAGTTTTGCTCGCCTGAAGGAAAGGGCAGGCGAAGAGGTGGAGGCCGGACCTCTTTAAGCGGCTCATCGTTTCACGAAAACGCTGCTCCGCTCAATCTGTATATTTTTCCGCATTTGTGCGAACGGCAGGTGAATTCACCTGCCTGCAAAATGCTCTAGGAGGCCGCCTTTACCAGTGCGCTCAGATCGGGCAGGTCGGTTGCGCCGCCAACCCGCATGACGGCTTCGGCCCCGCAGCGATTGCCGGCTGCAAGGCATTGTTCAACCGGTTTTCCGGAAAGCCACGCATCGATGAAACCGGCATTGAACGCGTCTCCGGCCCCCGTGGAATCGATTACATTGACGGGCTGCGTCGGCATCGAGATGGTGGTTTCGGCGCTGATCGCGATGGATCCTTCCGGCCCGCGCTTGACGATTGTAAGCGGTGCGGGCGGTTTCTTTCCCGGGGAAATGGCAAGCCGCTGCGCCTCGGTTTCGTTGGGCAGGAATATGTCCACTGCTCCGATCAGCGCGGCAAGATCATCGCGCGCCAGAACCGCATCGTCCCATGAACAGTCGAGCGAGATGGAAAGCCCCGCACCGCGCGCCTGTTCGATGAGGAAGGGCGCTTCGACCAGAGTAGCGAGCTCGCCGATATGGAGATGGGCGAAGTCACCGTTGGCGATGACTTGCGCAAATGTTTCCGGCACGGCGGGACCGGCGCGGCGCGTGAGGAACGCGCGTTCCGTGCCCGATGTCATGGCCACGGTGATCTGCGGATCGAGCGTGTCGGGCATGGGCTGCGAGGCCGAAAGATCGACACCGCTTGCCTCAAGCTCTTTCATCAGTGCTGAGGCGAACGGCCCCGAAGGGAGTGCGGAAGCCAATGAGACCGGCCGCCCGAGGGCGGCCACATAGGCCGCGGTGATGAACGCGCCGCCGCCTGGCTTGATCGACAGGCCGCCGGCAAAAACTTCTTCACCCAACGTTGGCATTTTCGGCAGATCGGTAAAAATCAGATCGCAGTAGAGCCGCCCTACGCTCAGGACGCGGCCCGACCGGTTGGCTTGCGTCACGGCAGCGCCTCCCCGGATTTGGCATCAAAGAGATGCATTTCGCCGGCCTTCGCCGTCAGCTTGACCGTGTCGCCGGCTTTTGGCGGTTTGCGGCCCGATGCCTTTGCGATCACCTCATGACCATTGACACCGACATAGACCAGCGTGTCGGCACCGAGCGGCTCGACAATGTTGACGGTGCCCGAGAAAAGCCCGTTGCCGCCGGTGACAACGAGATCGTCTGGCCGGATACCAAGGATCACGTCGGCCCCTTCCGAGGCACTGCGTTGGGGCAGATCGATGCCGAGCCCATCCCCGAGTTTCACGCCCTTTCCGGCCCAGTTGCCCGGCAGCATGTTCATGGATGGTGCGCCGATGAACTGGGCGACGAAGGTGTTTGCCGGCTTGTGATAGACCTCAAGCGGCGTGCCGACCTGCTGGATATAGCCATCCTTCATGATTACGATCCGGTCGGCCATGGTCATGGCTTCCACCTGGTCGTGCGTCACGAAAATGATCGTGTTTCCAACGCGTTGGTGAAGCTTCTTGATTTCAAGCCGCATCTGGGTGCGCAGTTGCGCATCAAGGTTGGAGAGCGGCTCGTCGAACAGAAAGACGGCGGGATCGCGCACCATGGCACGGCCGATGGCGACGCGCTGGCGCTGCCCGCCCGAAAGCTGGTTGGGGCGGCGCTCCAAGAGGTCGGTCATGCCGAGAATGGCGGCCACCTCGTCGATGCGCTTGTCCTTCGCCTCTTTTGAAAGCCTGGACGTGCGCAGGCCGAAGCCGATATTCTTGCGCACCGACATGTGCGGATAGATTGCGTAGTTCTGGAACACCATGCGATGTCGCGCTCCTTGGGCTCCAGATTGTTGACGAGGCGCTCGCCGATGTGGATTTCGCCGCCGCTGATCTCTTCAAGGCCGGCGATCATGCGCAGGGTCGTGGATTTGCCGCAGCCCGACGGGCCGACGAAGACGACGAATTCACCATCGGCCACGTCGAGATTGATGCCGTGAAGCACCTCGACCTTGCCGTAGGATTTGACGAGATTGCGAAGGGACAAGGTGGCCAAGGGTCTACTCCTGCAAGAGAGCGCCGAAGGCGGCATCGAGCGCGGCCCCGGCTTTTTCGGCGCGGGCAAGGTCCGCTGCCTGTTGTTCTGAAAGGCGGGTGAGGGTGGCGCGATAGGTTTGAAGCGCCTCGTTCATGGCGTCGGGGCCCGGACCACCGAAACGCTCGCGCACCGCCACGAAATGGCGTGCGCTGACGGCCTCGCTGTAGGCTGCGGGGTCGAGCGTGCTGTCGCGGCCAGAAAGCTCATTGAAAGCCTTGGAGAAAGCGTCGAACCCTTCGCCGAGTGGTTTGCCATCGGCGATCACGGCGCGGGCCGTGGCGGCTGCGATCTCATGCGCCTGCCGGAAGGACAGGTTTTCGCGGCGCACCAGCGTGTCGGCGAGTTCCGTGACCGTGATGCAGGCGGCATCGATGTTTTTTGCAACCCGCTCCCCATCGATGGAGACGACGCTGATCAGCGCTGCTAGAAGATCGAGCACGCGCGCGCCGCTCTGGAAGGCTGAATAGCCAGCCACCTGAACCTCGCCCTCGCTGTCATTCATGTCGGTGAAGGGCGTGTTGTGCATCGTGTTGATGACCGCATCGGCGCGCCCGCAGGTCATGGACGCAAGATGGCGCAGATGCTCGATGGGCACGGGATTGCGCTTTTGCGGCATGATGGACGAAATCTGCACGAGACTGCCGGGCACATGGAGCTGTCCCACCTCGAAGGCCGACCAGAACTGCATGTCCTGAATGAAACGCCCGAGATGCAGGAAGGTGAGCTTCATCGGGCTGTAGAGGCCGGTGAGATAGTCGACCGAGGCGATGCAGCCGTAGGAATTGCGCAACGGCTCGGAAAAGCCCAGCAGATCGGCCATGCGGCCACGGTCGATGGGGAAGCCGCTGGTGGTGATGGCGGCAGCGCCCATCGGGCAATGGTCGATATTGGCGCGGGCCGCCTGAAGACGCTCGATGTCGCGCAGAAGCACCTCGACGGCGGCCGAGAGGTAGTGGCCGAACGTCGAGGGCTGTGCCGGCTGGCCGTGCGTGTAGGCAACGATCAGCGTGTCGCGCTCGGCCTCGGCCTTGGCGATGAGGCTGAAGCCAACGCGTGCGCCTTGCCGATCAGCGTGTCGGCATGGTGCTTCAATGTGAGTTTGAAGACCGTATGATCCATGTCATTGCGCGAACGCGCCGTGTGCAGCATGCCGGCGAGATCCGGGCCAAGCCGCTTTTTGAGTTCCGCCTCGACGAGGAAGAAATAGTCTTCCACCTCGCCGGTATAGGTGAGGGCATCGACATCGACCGTCTCGTCAATGTCGATGAGGGCTGCGGCGATGCGAGCGGCGTCATCGTAGGCGAGAATGCCGGTCTCTGTGAGCATCACCAGATGCGCACGGTTGATGGCACGGAACGCACCCACATAATTGGCCTTCACGCCTTCAAAAAGCGGTGCCAGCACCGTGTCCTTGTAGACGGGGTGAGGGAATTTTTCGTTGAGGCTCATCGTGCGCTTATCCCTTGAGGCCGGCCATGACAACGCCGCGAATGATGAAGCGCTGGAAGATGAGGAAAACGACCAGTGTCGGCAGCGTGGAGATGGCCGCACCCGTCATGATCAGTTCCCAGGCCACATCCACCTCGTCGCCGAAGCTCGAAAGGCCGACCGGCAGCGTGTACATCTCCACCGAATTGGTGACGATCAGCGGCCAGATGAAGGCGGTCCAGTTGCCGAGGAAAACGAAGATCGCAAGGGCTGCAAGCGCCGGGCGGACGAGCGGCATGGCCACCTGCCACCAGATCTGGAACTCGTTCAGCCCGTCAATGCGCGCAGCCTCCAGGAAATCGTCCGGAACGGTCTCAAAAAACTGCTTCATGAGGAAGGTGCCGAAGGCGGTCATGACGCCCGGGAACATGATGCCCCAATAGGTGTCGAGCCAGCCAAAGCTCTTGCTCATGAGATACCACGGGATGACCAGCATCTCGGTCGGGATCATCAGCGTCGACAGGATGGCGATGAAGACTAGGTAGCGGCCGGGGAACTTGAATTTGCAGAGCGCGTAACCAACCAGCGCGTCGAAGAAGACGGCCGACGCGGTGGTGACGATTGCGATGACCAGCGAGTTGATGAACCAGCCGTAGAAGCGCCCGTCCTCGAGAACATAGGTGTAGTTCTCGATTGTCGGCTCTTCGGGGATCAGGTTCAGATTGTAGACCTCGAAGGGGAATTTCAGCGAGGTGGAGACCATGAACACGATGGGCATGATCATGAGAATGCCGCCGCCGAACAGGAGTGCCCAGCGGATGAACTGGCCCATATTGCGCCTGGAATTACGCGAGGATCCGGAAAAAAGCGCGTCAGTGGACGCTTTGACTGCGATGTCCTGACTGGCCATGTCAGCTATCCTTCAAAAGTCGAAGCTGGATCAGGCTGACGACCAGCAGAATGGTAAAGAGCACGACGGTCTGTGCTGCCGCATAGCCCATGTTGAAGCCGTTGAATGCGGTGTCGTAGATCAAAAGCACCAGCGGCTTGGTAGAATTCAACGGACCGCCGGGGTTGTTGGTGGTCATGTTGAACACCTGATCGAAGATCCGTAGGAAACCGATCGAGGAAAAGACCACGAGAAACACGATTGTCGGCTTAAGAAGCGGGATGGTGATCTCGCTCAGCACCGTCCATGTGGACACGCCATCGATGCGCGCGGCCTCGTAATAGCTTTGCGGAATGGCGCGCAGGCCGGCCATGAAGATGATGACCTGAAAGCCCAGACCCGCCCAGACCGCACAGGCCAGAACCGAGGGAAGGGCGTTGGTTGTCGAGCTCAAAAATTCGATCTGACTGATGCCGAAGCTTGCCAGGAAATTGTTGAACACGCCGATCGGGACCGGCTGGTAGAACCAGCGCCACACCCAGGCCATGGCCACCGCACTTGTCATGAAGGGCAGGAAATAGAGCGCACGGATGGTGCCGTGCATGAAGCGCACCTTGTCGAGGTGATAGGCGATGATGAAGGACAGGACGAGGCTGACCGGCGTGCCCAGGATCAGATACATGAAGGTGTTCTTGAACACTTTCCAGAAGACCGGATCGCTGAACAGCCTGGTGTAGTTTTCAAGGCCCACATATTTCCGGTCGCCGAGCAGGTTCCATTCCTGAAAGGAAAGAACGAAGGCATTGGCCGTCGGATAGAAGCGGATGACGACATAGAAGAGAACCGGCAGGGCGAGGAAAATCCAGGCCCAGACGATCTGCTTCTGCGAGATGGTGAGATTGTTGTAAAAGCGCATGGCCCCGTCCCGAATTGCGTTGGGCGTCCGGCAGGCCGGACGCCCATAAGGCCTTATTTCTGGTAGTACTCGTCGAGGATTTTCTGCTCTTCGCCGGCGGCCTGGGAGACGCTCTCTTCAAGCGCCTGACCCTGCAGCTCGATGCGCTGCATCATGTCCACCATCGTCTGACGCTGGGCGCTCTCATTGGCGAAGACCGTGGTCTTTGCGTATTCGAGACCCTTGATGAAGGGGCCGTAGACGGGATGATTGACGTTCTCGTCGGTCATTGCGGCTGACGGCTTTGCAGGAAGCTCGCCGACCGTCTCAAGCCAGATCTGCATGGCCTCGTCGGAGGTGAGATACTCCATGAACTTGACGGCGGCATCGAACTTCTCGCCTTCCGCCTTCGAGGTGATCGCGTTCACCCAGTAGGAGGAATAGTTCGATTTGGTGCCATCAGGACCGGCGGGAAGCTCGGCCACGCCCCATTTGAGGCCGCGCACGCTTTCCAGCGCGCCGATGCGGAACGAGCCGTCAATGTGCATGCCGGCGCGGCCGGCCTTGAAGGCGGCCTGCGGTTCATCCATGAAGGCGGCCTTCGTCACGCCGTGCTTGGCCTGCAAATCGTTATAGAAACCAAAGGCTTTCAGTCCGGCCTCATTGTTGTAGTTGACCTTTTTGTAGTCATCCAGATACGGCTCGCCGCCGAACTGGCGGATCAGCACTTCGCGGATCCAGTGGTGATCCTGCGCGGTCATGCCGGTGGTGATGCCAACGGCGGTGAGGTTCCCGGCACCGTCCTTCTTGGTCAGTTTTTTCGCGGCTTCAACGAATTCGTCGAGATTTGCCGGTGGGTTCTCGATGCCGGCTTCATCGAACATGCGCTCATTGTAGAACAGCGCCAGCGAGCGCACGGCAGTGGGCAGTGCCCAGTAGCTGTCGCCCATCCGCATCGCCTTGACCATGGGGAAAAACTCTTCCTCGATCTTTTCCGGCGGGAAGGTGTCGGCGGGCAGAGGCTGGATGAGCTCGGCTTCCACATAATCGTTCAGCCAGCCATAGAAGAGCTGGACGACATCGGGGCCCTGACCGGCGGGAATGGCAGCAGCCACCTTGGTGCGATAGCTGTCATAGGGGAAATGCGTCATCTTGACGGTGATGTCGGGATTGGCTGCCTCGAAATTCTCGATCAGCTTGTCCATCGCGTCGACGCGCGCTTCGAAGAAGTACTGCCAGTACTCGATCTCGACCGCCGAAGCGCTGCCTGCGCCAGAAGCCATGGTCATGGCTGCCGTGGCGGCACCCATCATGAAGGTCCGTAGTCTGTTGAGTTTCATTCTGTTCGCTCCCTTTGATCGCCAGCCAAATCCTGTCTGGCAAAGCAGTCACCCTCTGTTCACCCGTCTCAATGAGGCGGCATGTCCATTCGCTGACGATTAACTCAATCAAGTTGAATATTCAAGTAAGTTGAATTAATAAGCGCATATGAAGATCAGCAACCCCCGTCGCATTGTCGGATCGAACGCTGAACGCACCCGGCTTCACAACCGTCAGGTGGTGCTGGGCCATGTGCGTGAGCGACAGCCCATCGGGCGTGCGGAGATTGCGCGCATATCGGGCCTGTCGACACAGGCCGTAAGCAACATCATTGCCGAACTGGAGGAGGACCGGCTTCTGATCGAAGCCGGGCGCCAGTCCGAGGGGCGGGGGTTGCCGGTTCTAAAATATCGGCTCAACGCGGACGGCGCGGTGGCGCTCGGCATCGAGGTCAGGCCGGACGCGATGTTCGGTGCGCTGGTGAACCTTGAGGGTGAAACGCTGTTCACCACACGCGAGGCGTTGCCGGACAATGCTCCTTCCACGGTTGTTTCCGTTGCCCGGCGTATACGTGCCAGCGCGCTCGAGGGGCGTTGCGGCAAGACCCAGAAGATTCTGGGCGCCGGCGTGGTGATGCCGGGTCCGTTCGGCAAGGTCGGCATATCGGGTGCCGGACAGTCTGCGCTTCACGGCTGGGAGGACAGCGACCCCGTTGCCGTGTTCGAGGAAGCGCTCGACATGCCTGTGGTGGTAGAAAACGACGCGACGGCTGCCGCCGTGGCCGAGCGCGTGCGCGGCGTCGCAACGGGGCTTCGCACCTTCTGCTTCATCTATTTTGGCGCAGGGCTTGGCCTTGGCGTGGTTGCAGAGGGCGAGGTGCAGCGCGGGGCGTTCGGCAATGCCGGCGAGATCGGCCATGTCATTGTCCGGCCCGGCGGGCGTCTTTGTGCCTGCGGCAATCATGGCTGTCTTGAAACCTATGCCAGCCGCATCGCCGCCCGCACGCGGCTTGCAGGCGCGGGTATCGAGATCGGCAGCGCCTCCGATATCGAAAACCTCTACAGGGCAGGCAACGCGCATTTGATGGAGTGGATCGACGAGGCTTCAGGTCCGCTTTCGCAGGCGGTCGGTCTGATCGAGAACCTTTTCGATCCTGAAACCGTCATTCTTGGCGGTGCCATGCCGGATGCGGTTCTCGATCACCTTATTGCCTCGCTCGATCTTCCTGGCGGCTCTGTTGCTGCACGGGCCGGACGAGCCACACCGCGTGTCCAGCGCGGTTCCTGCGGGCGCCTCACCGCCGCGCTCGGCGGGGCAGCGCTCGTCATCCACGACACCATCACACCGCGCATTGCCGCAAAAACTTGATTCTCTGGGAGGTTCAGAAATGCCCGTTTCCGATCAGGAGCGTATTGCAACGCAGATGCGCAATCCGCGCATCGTCAGGCTCTGGCAGGCCCTTGCGCCGCTGAGGTCGTGCGTCTCCTTCATGAACACGGGCGCACATCCCGACGACGAGACGTCGGAAATGCTGGCGGCGCTGGCCTTGCGCGACGGCATCGCGCTCTCCTATGCCTGCGCCAATCGCGGCGAGGGCGGGCAGAACGCCATCGGCTCCGAGGTGACGCACGATCTGGCGTCGTGCGCACGGCGGAAATGGAGCGCGCGGCCGATGTGCTCAAGCTCAATCTCTACTGGCTCTCCGAAACGCCCGATGACACGATCTTCGACTTCGGTTTCTCAAAGAGCGGTACCGAGACGCTTGAGAAGTGGGGCCGTGAGAGAGCGCTCAAACGCTTTGTCGAGATCATCCGTACCGAACGTCCGGACATCATCTGCCCCACATTTCTGGACATACCGGGCCAGCATGGTCACCACCGCGCCATGACGGGGCTCGCCCATGAGGTGATGAGCGCTGCCGCCGATCCGACATTCCCGGATGTGGATCTGCCTGTCTGGCAGGTGAAGAAGCTCTATCTTCCGGCATGGTCGGGGGCGGGAGACAATTACGATGACGATCTGCCGCCGCCCAATGCAACCCTGACCGTAAAGGCAAGCGGAGAAGACCCGGTGACGGGCTGGAGCTGGGCGCAGATCGGTGAACAGTCGCGCGCCTTCCATCTGACGCAGGGCATGGGCGCTGGGTGCCTTATGGCGAGCCGAACGACTGGCCGCTGCATCTGGTGCGGTCCGAGGTGGACGGGCCCGACAACGAACTGACCGACGGGCTGCCGGCGACGCTCGCCGATCTGGCAGAATTTGCCGGTGCACCTGAAATCGCCGACCATCTCGAAATGGCGCAATCGGCCTGCGAGGCTGCATTTGCGGCGTTCCCGGATATGAACAGGGTGGCGCTTCAGGCGGCTATGGCACTCAAGGCAGTCCGCGCCGCCCGCGATGCCTGTCCGGACAGGGCGCGCGGCGAGGTGCACCATCGCCTTGCCGCCAAGGAAATCCAGCTTTCACACGTCATGCGCATTGCCAGTGGCGTTTCGGTACGCGCAACGCTTGAACGTGATGTTCTGCGTCCGGGCGAAGAGGTTGCCCTGTCTATCGAAACGACGGGTCCAGTGGCCGAGGTCACACCCGTTCTGCCGGAGGGCTGGCGGCATTCGGATGGTGTTGTCCATGTTCCGGCGGGTGCACAAAGCACGGTTTGTTATCCGGCGGTTTACCGTCCCGGTGTCGCCCGCCTGCCAGCCATACGTGTCGGCGTGACCGTCGGCGGGGTTTCGTCAGAAACGCTTCTGCCGCTGGAGCGGGCGCCTGTCGTGCTTCCTGCGCGGTCGGCCACACTGTCTCCCGACCGCGCATTGATCAACGCGGCGGCTGAAACGCGCCAGATCGATCTGCGCATCTCGGACGTTTTCCCGCATTCCGGGCAGGCCGCGCTGGCACTGCCCTCCGGCTGGAGCGCAGAACCGGTAGCCGGTGGCCTTCGCGTGGAGGCACCGCAGGATGTTGCATCGGGTCTCTGCAGTCTTCCGTTGCAGATTGATGGCGCGCACGCCGAAACCGTGAACAGGATCGCTTATCCGCATATCGATGCGCGCGCGCGCACGTTTCCAGCGCAGCTGTCTGTGCGGGTTCTGGATGTGGCTTTACCGGATGTGCGGATCGGCTATATCGGTGGCGGCAATGACCGCGTTGGCCACTGGCTGCGTGCGCTGGGCCTGGATGTGACCGATCTCGCCGATAATGACCTGACGGCTGACAGCCTGAGAAGCGTCGACACGGTGGTGGTCGGCATCTTTGCGATGCGTGCGCGACCGGCGCTGAAGGACGCCATGCCGCAGGTGAAGGCCTGGGTGGAGGCCGGTGGCAATCTGGTCACGCTTTATCATCGACCGTGGGACGACTGGGACCCGGAGAAGGTGCCGCCGCGCCGGCTGGAGATCGGCAAACCGTCGCTGCGCTGGCGCGTGACCGACGAGAACGCGGAGGTGACCCATCTTGTGCCCAGCCATCCGCTGCTCAACACGCCAAACCGCATCACGGATGAGGACTGGAAGGGCTGGCACAAGGAGCGCGGGCTTTATTTTGCCAAGAGCTGGGACGAGGCCTATGAGCCGCTTCTCTCCATGGCCGATCCCGACGAGGCGGCGCATGAGGGCGCGCTTCTTTCGGCCCGCATCGGCAAGGGGCGGCACACGCATGTGGCGCTCATCCTGCACCATCAGATGGAGAAGCTTGTGCCGGGCGCGTTCCGCCTGATGGCGAACCTCGTGGCCAGGCCGTGAGCGCAGGAGCAACCGCAAAGGACAATCTGCGCGCCGGCGCATGGCTTCTGGCGGATATGAGCCTCAACATCTGGGCCATATCCATCGTCAAGGCGCTGGGCGCTGGCTATCCGCCGTGGCAGCTCGTCTTCCTGCGCGCGCTGGTCGGGTTCTGCCTGATTTTGCCGTGGCTCGCGCGTCAGCCCGCCGTGCTGGCGCGGATCGACCGGGTGCCACTGCATGTGTTCCGTGTGATTCTTTCGGCGGTGGCGCTGACGGGCGGGTTTTACGCGGTCGCGCATCTGCCGCTCGCGCTCTACATGACGATGAATTTCACGCGGCCGGTGGTTCTTGTTGCGCTCTCGGCTCTGATCCTGCGCGAAGCTGTTTCCGGTTCGCGCTGGCTGGCGGCAGGGCTGGGCCTCGTGGGCGCGTTCATTGCCGCAAATCCGGGCAATGTGCCGTGGACGCCGGCCCTTCTGGCCGCACTCGCTGCCGTTCTGGCCGGAACCGGCGCCATCATCGTCACAAGACAGCTCAAGGGAACGCCACCGGTCGTCATGATGCTGTTCTATACGGGTGGGCTTGCGCTGATCACCGCGTGGCCGGCGCTCTCGGGCTGGCAGCCGGTCGCTGCGGGGCACTGGCCGTTTCTTCTTGCGGTGGGCGTTTTTTCGCAGGCCGCACAGTTCTGTTTCCTGCGCGCCCACTGGCTGGGCGATGCCGGTTTTCTCGGGCCGCTTGGCTATTCAAGCCTCATTCTTTCCGGGCTTGTCGGCTACGTCTTCTTCGGTGAAATACCCAGCCTCAACACGGTGATCGGCGCGGCCATCATCGTTCTTGCAACGGGGTTCCTGACATTGAGAACGGCGCGGCTCAGGAGCCACGCCGCCTCAGGCAGTTGATCTGAAAGCGCCGGTCAGTCGGGATCGGCGCCTTCCGCGATGGGTTCATCGGCGATTTTTGGCCGGAAGTAACGGCCGACGATGAGCGGCAGGACAAAGCCGACAATGGCAAAGGTCCAGAGGCCGATGGCCAGCCACGAGTTGAACAGCATCGTCCAGTCGCCATCATGAATGGTCATGGCGCGGCGCAGATTCTTCTCCATCTGATCGCCCAGCAACACGCCGAGAATGATTGGCACCAGCGGTACGTCGAGCTTTCGCAGGACCCAGCCCATCACACCGAAGATGACCATCACCACTAGATCGAAGGTGGATCCTGAAATGCCGTAGATGCCGACGAAAGAAATCATCGCCACGGCAGGCATCAGATAGCGTGTCGGGATCAGGAGAACCCGCACGAACAGCGAGACCAGCGGCAGGTTCATCGCCAGAAGCATGATGTTGCCGATGAAGAGCGCGGCGATCAGGCCCCAGACCACATCCGGGTTTTGCTGGAAGAGCAGGGGGCCGGGCGTAATGTTGAGCGCAAGCAGCATGGCGAGCAGCACGGCCGTTGTGCCGGAGCCGGGAACGCCAAGCGCCAGCATCGGCACCAGTGCGCCGCCAGCCGCCGAATTGTTTCCGGCTTCCGGTGCTGCCACGCCGCGCGGGTCGCCCTTTCCGAACGTGCCGTTGCGGTCGGAGATGCGCTTTTCGAACGTGTAGGAGATGAAGGAGCCGAGCGAGGCACCGGCTCCCGGCAGCACGCCTGCAATGAAGCCGAAGATCGTCGAGCGGCCCATGGCGGGGATCGTCTCGCGCACCATCTTCCATGGCGGCACGATGCGGCCCACCTTCACGGCCTTGTCGCCGGCACCGCTTCCCGCCCGGTGTTCCAGGAAGATGAAAACCTCCGAGAGTGCGAAGAGGCCAACGATGGCGACCAGAAAATCGATACCATCGTAAAGATGCACTTCACCGAACGAGAAGCGCGGAACGCCCGTCTGGCCATCGACGCCGATGGTGGCGATGCCCAGTCCGAGAACGGCGGCGAGTGCCGCTTTTGCCTGGTTTCGGCTCGCAATGCCGCCAAGTGTGGCAAAGGCCAGCACGAACAGCGCGAAATACTCGGCCGGTCCGAACAGCAGCGCGACCTTGACGAGCTGCGGTGCCAGGAAGACCAGCCCCCAGGTGGCGAAGAAGGCGCCGACAAACGAGGCGAGACCGGAAATGGCAAGCGCTTCGCCGGCCTTGCCGGCCTTCGCCATCGGGTGCCCGTCGAGCGTTGTCATGAGGGCCGGTTCGTCGCCTGGAATGTTAAGCAGGATTGACGAGATACGGCCGCCATACATGGCGCCGTAATAGACGCTGGTCAGAAGGATGAGCGCTGGCGTGGCCGGCAGGCCAAGTGTGAAGGCGAGCGGTATGAGGATCGCAACGCCGTTTGAAGGGCCGAGACCCGGCAGAGCACCGATGATGGTGCCGAGAAAGCACCCGATCAGAGCCAGAAAAAGGTTCTGCCAGGTGAGCGCGACGGCAAATCCGTCTGCGAGTGAAGCAAGTGTGTCCATGAAGGGCCTCCCGTCTCAGAAGCCCCAGGGGCCGCGTGCCAGCGACAGCCCCAGGACGAGATGGAAAATGACATAGATGCCGACGGCAATCATCACGCCGGCGGTGAAGGCGGCTACCGGATGGGAGCCCAGGCGCCAGGAGAGATAGCTCGCCGCAACAGCGGTGCAGGCGACGAAGCCGTATTCTTTGAGAAACAGCGCATAGGCGACCATCACCGCGGTGGCCATGCCGATCTCGAAAAGACGTGAGAAAGTGGGCCATTCGGGCTCGGTGTCCGGCTTGAGGACGATGATCACGCTGGAAATCGCCAGCACTGTGCCGATCATGAATGGAAAGGCCTTTGGTCCGAACGGATCGGAAATGAAGCTCAGCTCGATCTGCGTTGCCTGCCACATATAGAAGGCGGCGAGAAGGAAGCCGAAGACCCCGAAGATACGGTCGCTCATGACGGACGCGCTCCCCTATTGTTCTTGATACAATTCGGGCCTGCGGGATGTCCCGGCAGGCCCGAGTGAGTTCTGTCGCGTGTTACTTCACGATGCCGATCTGCTTCGACAGATCGGTGATGGAAGCGATGGATTCCTTCACGAAGGCCTGAAACTCCTCACCCTGCAGGTTGAGCGGGGCGAGGCCGTTCTGTGCCATGACTTCCTTCCACTCGTCGGATGCATAGACCTTGCTGACGGCATCGACCCAGTAGGCGTAGGCGTCATCCGACATGTCGCCGGGCGCGTAGAAGCCGCGCCAGTTGGCGCCGATCACGTCGATGCCCTGCTCCTTTGCCGTCGGGAAGGACGCGAAATCGCCTTCGAGGCGTTCCGGCGCGAGAACGGCAATCACCTTGATATCGCCGGAATCGACGAAGCCCTTGGCCTCCGAAGCATCACCCGTGAAGGCCTGCACGGAACCGGCCAGAAGCTGCGTCACAGCCTCGCCGCCACCGTCGAAGGCAACGTATTTCACCTGACGAACATCCTCGATGCCGGCCTTGGACGCAGCGATAAGAACCTTGAGGTGATCCCAGCCGCCAACGGCGGAACCGCCCGCGACCGATACCGCAGAGGGATCAGCCTTGATCTTGTCCATCAGTTCAGGAAGCGTGTTGATCGGCGAATCCTTGGCAACCGCGATCACGCCGTAGTCCGCACCGACCGAACCCACCCAGCGCACCTGGTCCATGGTGTTGCCGGGGAAGGCGCCCTGTGCGAGGCGTGTGGCTGTGGCCGAAGAGGCGGCGACGATCAGGTTGTTCTCGGCATTGCGCTTGCCGACCACTTCAGCAAAGGCAACGCCGCCGCCACCGCCGGCAACGTTGGAAACCTGCATCGTGCCGGGCACAAGCTTCAGATCCTGAAGTGTCTTGCCGACCTGGCGGCAGGTGAAATCCCAGCCGCCTCCGGGATTGGCGGGGGCGATGCACTCAGTGTTGTTCGGTTCGAACGCGAACGCCGACAGGCTGGATGCGAGCGTGAAGACGGCCGCGAGGCCGAGCAGCTTTTTCATCGATTTTCTCCTCCTTGAGTGATTCCACCGAGACATGGCGAAATCGTCCTCAAACTTTTCAATACCGCCGCCCTCCCATTGGCCGGAACGGTATGACACGAGATTGTTCTCATGACGAATGAGAGCCTATAGGGTAAGCCTGTCAACAAGCTGTCATTGTCTGGAAAAATGCATTTCTTGATTGTCGAAGATACGCGCGATGTCGCTGAGGCCATAGAACGGCGGCTTGAGAAGGCCGGCCATGTGAGCGATCGCGCTGAAACGCTTGAGGACGCGGAGCATTTCGTTGCCATGGCGCGCCACGATCTGATCGTGCTCGACATCAACCTTCCGGACGGGTCGGGGATTGCGTTCCTCAAAAAGCTACGGGCAGCGGGAAACCGCGTGCCGGTGCTTGTGCTGACGGCCAGGCTTGCCGTGAATGACAAGATCGATGCGCTTGATCTGGGCGCCGACGACTACATGATCAAACCATTCGATCTGGGCGAGCTTGAAGCGCGCATTCGCGCGATCATCCGCCGGCGCAGCGGTGATGCCGACCGCACACTGGCCGTGGGGAAGCTGACCTTCGACATGGCCGCCCGCCGGGTCCTGATCGATGGAGAACCCTGCGAACTGACGCGAAGAGAGCAGACACTTCTGGAGATCTTTCTCACCAACCGCGATCGGGTGCTTGAGAAAGAAGACCTGCTGACACGGCTCTTCGGCCATGACGAAGAACGCAATCCAAATGCGGTCGAGCTCTATGTCGGGCGCCTGCGGCGCAAGATCGAGGGATCGGGCCTGGAAATCCGGACTTTGCGCGGGCTCGGCTATCAGGCGGTTACGATGGGGCCGGGGACCTGATGGCGCATCCCGTGCGTCAGGCCGTGCCCGGTCGCAGCCTGTCGATCGCCTATCGCCTGACGATCTCGCTCACCCTGGTGCTCACGCTGGCTGTCGGCGCCACCATCTATGCGGCCTATGGCTATGGACGGCAGGCGGCCAATGAAGCGTTCGACCGACTGCTTCAGGGGGCCGCGCTGCAGATTGCGGAGCGCATCTTCGTCATCGAGGGCGAGGTGCGCGTCGACATACCGGTTTCGGCGTTTGAACTCCTGTCGCTCGCCAAGGATGAGCGTGTGTTCTACCGCGTTGCGCAGCCCGACGGGGCGACCCTTACGGGTTACGAGGACTTTCCGATGCCCGAGGCGGACACGATCCCTGAGGGCGGTTTTGCCTATGAGGTGGATTTCGGCGGCGAGCGGGTGCGCGCGCTTGCCATGTTGCGCAGGCTTGCCGAACGCGCGGTGAGCGGCGACATATACATCGTTGTCGCCCACACGACCGGAAGCCGCGAGCAGCTGGCCCGCAGCATGGCCACGCAGGCGGTTGCGGTCATCGCCGGCGCCGGTTTTGCCATCCTTATCCTGGCGCTGCTTGCAATGCGCTATGCCATGCGGCCGCTGGAACGCATTCAGACGGCGATTCTCGAGCGGGACCCGCTCGATCTCTCGCCCTTTTCCATGCATGCGCCCGACGAGGTGTCGGCGCTGGTGGCCTCCATCAACCGGTTCATGGGTCGTCTCGACCGGCGTGTGCGTGCCATGCAGGATTATGTTGCCGATTCCGCCCATCAGATACGCACCTCCATCACCGCCCTGAGGGCGCATAGCGAACTTGCGCTGGATGAAGACGACCCGCAGCGGCTGAAAGCGCTGCACCGCCGCATTCGCAGCCGCGCCATCGGTCTGAACCGCCTGACGGACCAGCTCCTGAGCCATGCGCTCGTGACGCATCGCGCCGACACCGCCCGCCTCGAGCCACTCGATCTCCGGCGCATCGCTGTCGGCGCGGAACGCGATTTCGTTCAGATCGTGGGTGGCCGAAAACCGCGCATACGGCTCGACCTGCCGGAAGAGCCCGTCATGGTGCATGGAGATGCGTTCAGCCTGCGTGAGGCGGTCAAGAACCTGTTGAACAACGCTCATGCGCATGGAAAACCGCCCATTGATCTGGTGGTCGCATTGAGCGACGACCGTGCACACATCGCGGTTACCGATCAGGGTGAGGGGCTGCCCGCCAGCGATCCCGCGGATATCGGCCGCCGTTTCGCAATCAATCCCAACAAGCCGGAAAGCGCCGGGCTGGGGCTCGCAATCGTGCGGGAGGTGGCGGAGTTCCACCATGGGCGCATCATGCTGGGTCGCGATGCAGGAGGCTTTACCATCAGCCTCCATCTGCCGCTCGCACAGGAAGGAGCGGAAGCGCCATGAGACGCCTGATTGCCGGCCTTTTTCTGCTTCTCATCTCGTTCGCGCCGGCGGCGGGCATGGCTGAAGACACACTGTTTGAAGCGACCGGCGAGGGGAGCGAGACCCTTGTTATCGGCAGCGTGACGGATCTGGTCTTCATAGAGCCGCTGATCCGTGAATTTCAGCGCGCGAATCCCTCGACAGCGGTCGTCTATCGTCAGATGACCAGTCTCGATCTCTATGCGGCTGTCGCGGAGGCCTGCGAAGCCGGGACATTCTTCGCCGATACGGTGATTTCATCAGCCATTCCCGAACAGGTGCGCCTCGTCAACGATGGCTGCTCGGAGCCGTTCCGTTTCAGTCTGCCCCCGGATCTGCCGGACTGGGCGTCCTGGCGCAACGAGCTTGTCGGTTTGACCTTCGAGCCCGCCGTCATCGTCTATGACAGGCAGGGATTGAGACCCGGGGAAGTGCCCCGCAACCGTTTCGAACTGGTTGACCTTCTGCGCCAGACGGAGCGCTTTCGCGGCCGCATCGGCACCTACGATATCGAGAGCTCGGGCGTCGGATACATCTTCGCATTCGAGGATGCCGCGCAGGCTTCCACATGGGGGCGGTTGCTGGAAAGCCTTGGGCAGAATCAGGCAAAACTTTTCTGCTGCAGTTCCGAGGTGATCGACGGTGTGCGGACCGGGCGTCTGGTGCTCGGCTACAACGTTCTGGGCTCCTATGCCCTTGCCCGACAGGAAGAGGACCCGCGGATCGGCATCATCTTTCCGTCCGACTATACGCTCGCCCTGTCGCGCGCTGCGTTCGTCTCGCGTCACGCGCGCAACAAGCGTGCTGCCAACGCGCTGATCGCACTTGCACTGACCGATACCGGACAACGGCTTCTCTCCGGACCGTCACGTTTGTTTTCATCGCTCAACGGTCCCGAAATGCTCAATCTCATCGACACCGGGTCCGGACCGACAGCGGGAGAGGCTGCATTCCGGCCCATAGCGCTTTCTCCAGCACTTCTGGTTGGCCTTGATCAGGCCAAGCGCCGGGCGTTTCTGGACCAGTGGCGCAAATCCTTCCAGGCAGGCGGCGGAGAGTAGGCGGGACCCTATTTGCTTTCCTAAGGAGCTTGGCTAATCATGCGGCTCAACACCGGAGGGGGATCGGGAGGATATGGCAAGCGGACAGGCTGCAAGAGCGCCACGCAACATGGCGGCGGACCCGGAATTCGGCCCATGGCTGGCACAGGCCTCCATCCTCGTGATCGATGACGAGCCGGGCATGAGGAATTTTCTCATGCGTACACTCGGCCCCCGCTGCAAGCGTCTCGACGAGGCCGCCGACACCGAAGAGGCATCGCGCAAGCTCGACACCAACCATTATGACGTGGTGATTCTCGACAACATCATGCCGGGCAAGAATGGTGTCGACTGGCTTGCCGAGCAGCGCGCCATCGGTTTTTTCTCCAATGCCATTCTCATGACGGCCTATGCGGATCTGGAGACCGCCATCCAGGCATTGCGTGCCGGCGCGGTGGATTTCATTCTGAAGCCATTCCGCTCCAACCAGCTTTTGAACGCCGTGGCGCGCTGTCTCGATCAGATGCGCCTCCAGCGCGAAAACTATGTCCTGCGCTACGAACTGAAATCCACCTCCGATCACGTTCTGCTGCGCGACAAGCTGATCGGCGGCTCCAAAGCGATCAGCGATGTGCGGGAGACGATTGCACGCGTTGCACCGCTGCCGACGTCGGTGCTTCTGACTGGCCAGTCGGGCACGGGCAAGGAAGTCGCCGCGCGTTCGCTTCATTCGCTCTCGGACCGGGCGGACAAACCCTTCGTCCCCGTCAACTGCGCCGCCATTCCGCCGGACATGATCGAAACCGAGCTTTTCGGTCATCTCAAGGGTGCGTTCACCGGCGCGGACACGGCCCGCGAAGGTCTTTTCATGCATGCTCAGGGCGGAACGCTGTTTCTCGACGAAATCGGCGAGTTGCCGCCGGCCACGCAGAGCAAGCTTTTGCGCGTGCTTGAGGATCGCCGGATCAGGCCGGTGGGCTCGGAGCGCGAAATCCCTGTCGATCTGCGCTTCGTCTTCGCCACCAATGCCGAACTCGAAAGACTCGTCGAAGCCGGTCAGTTTCGCGCCGATCTGTTCTTCCGCATCAACGTCATGCAGATCCACCTGCCGCCGCTCAAGGATCGTGGCCAGGACGTGCAGGAACTCGCCGACCTGTTCATGGCCAAGCTGTCGCAGCAACTGGGAACGCCGAAAGTATCCATTGGGGCAGATGCACGATCGGCACTTGCGGCCTATTCCTGGCCCGGAAATGTGCGCGAACTGCGCAATCTTGTCGAACGCACGCTGATTCTGGGCCGGTTCCCAGACGACTTTGGCGGCGGGGTTCGTACAATGCAGCAAAGCGGAACCGGTGGCGAGAGCCTTGCCGATATCGAACGCCGGCACATACTGGCCGTTCTCGACCGGCTGGCCGGCGACCGTGAGGCTGCCGCGCGCCAGCTTGGTGTTTCCCGCAAGACAATCGACCGCAAATGCGCGGCCTGGAATGTCTGACCGATTAGACCCGGACCGGCGCAGGGGGCAGGGGCGCTCGGTTCGTTTTCGCCTGCTTGTGATCGCTCTTTTGCCCACACTTGTGATCCTGCCCCTGCTTCTTGGCATGGCGGTCTATCGGTGGAATGCAAAGTTCGACGCGGCCTTGATCTCCAAGGTCAATGGCGATCTGACGATCGCGCATCAGTATTTCGCGCGGCTTCTGGAAAACACCGGTGAACGCATCACGGCCCTTGGCGGCTCGGCGAGGTTCCGCGATATCGTGGAGGCCGGAGGCGGCGGCCTGGAAGCGCTCCTGGAAGAACATCGCCGCGCGCTCGATCTCGATTTTCTGTATCTAATCCCGACGAATGGCAGGGTCGTAACATCCGCTCCGGAGCTTGCCGGCGCTCCGCGGTCTGACTGGCCGATCATCGAAAGGGCGCTTTCAGGAGAGGCGTCTACGGGGATCGATATCTTTTCGGGCGAGGAACTGACCGCAATCGCGCCCGCACTCGCCGCGCGTGCCCGGCTGGAACTGGTGCCAACGCCCAATGCTGTGCCGACCGACCGGGCGGCCGAAACGCGCGGCATGGTCGTTCATTCGGCAACGCCGGTGCGTCTTGCCGATGGCAGCCCGGCCGCCCTTGTCGGCGGCAATCTCCTGAACCGCAATCTCGTTTTCATCGACACGATCAATGATCTCGTCTACCGCGAAGCGAGCCTGCCGGAGGGAAGCCAGGGAACGGCAACACTGTTCCTCGACGATGTGCGCATCAGCACCAATGTACGGCTCTTTGAGGGGCGCAGGGCCCTTGGCACACGCGTTTCGAGCATCGTCCGCTCGGCAGTGCTCGGTCAGGGGCGCGTCTGGCTCGACAGCGCTTTTGTCGTCAATGACTGGTACATCTCCGCCTATGAGCCGATCACCGACAGCTACGGCAGGCGCGTCGGCATGCTCTATGTCGGCTTTCTGGAAGCGCCCTTCACGGAAACGAAGTACACGACGCTGCTGACGATCGCCATCGCCTTCCTGGCGATCACCGCGCTGAGTGTTCCGCTGTTCCTGCGCTGGGCCCGCTCGATCTTCAAGCCGTTGGAGCGCATGGCCGGCACGATCTCGGAGGTCGAAGGCGGGGACCTGGGCGCACGCACGGGCATTCACGGCGTCGATGACGAAATCGGCCGGGTGGCACAGCATCTCGACCTGCTTCTTGAGCAGCTGCAGGAACGCGACAGGCAATTGCGCGCCTGGAACGAGGAGTTGAATGCCCGGGTGGAGGAGCGCACGCGCGAGCTGCGGCTTGCAAACCGGCAGCTTGAGGCCACGACCCGTCAGCTCATCGTGTCCGAAAAACTCGCTGCGATTGGCGAGATTACGGCTGGCGTTGCCCATGAAATCAACAATCCAATCGCCGTCATGCAGGGCAATCTTGAAGTGGTGCGTCAGGTGATGGGGGATCGCGCGGATGAGGCGCGGACGGAATTTCGCCTGCTCGATGAACAGATCCACCGGATCAGCCAGATCGTCACCAAGCTGCTTCAGTTTGCCAAGCCGGAGGAATATGCGGGCTTTCTGGAGCGTCACGCCCCGACGGATGTGATTTCCGACACGTTGCCACTGGTGCAGCACCTTCTCAACAAGGCAGAAATCGCGGTCATGCGTGAAGATCGAGCGACCCGCCTTGTGTTGATGAACCGCACGGAACTCCAGCAGGTTCTCGTCAACCTGATCGTCAACGCCGTCCATGCGATGCCTGACGGAGGCTCTCTCTCGCTCGCCACCCGCGATGAAGAACTGGAAGGAGAGAAAGGGCTCGTCATTGCGGTTTCGGATACGGGCGTCGGCATGACGGCTGAAATGCTCGACAGGGCGTTCGATCCGTTTTTCACCACAAAGCGACAGGAGGGAACCGGGCTCGGTCTCTCAATCAGCCAGACGCTGATCAGCCGTCAGGGCGGCAAGATCTCGGTCGAGAGCAGACCGGGCGAGGGGACCTGTTTCACGATCTGGTTGCCGGAGGCGCGCTAGATCGTCATGTGTCTGGATGGACGCATGACGATCCACGCGATTGATGGAGCATCGGAGTAGCCCGAAAACCGGATTCCACTTTTCGGTGCGATGCTCGAAGCGTTTCGGACAAAATGTCCGACCGCCTCGGACAAACTGTCCATTGAGCTGATCTGTCAGCCGATAAGCATCTGAAATCGTTCACAGCAATCATCTGGCACGGCCATTGCTTACCTCCAGACGAGGTAAGAGGAGGACGCTATCGATGACCGGGGCCCGACCCGGAAGCCACTGTCGCGGAGGGCGGCGGGTCGGCATCAATCGGGAACTTTCAAACGCGTAACCAGCAGGACGGCTGCCGGAAAACCCGGCAGGAGGAGGAGACTTATGTCCGCAGCAAGTGACACATTATCCGGCGCCCCCGCCGGCGGTATTCTGGACAGGGAGAGGATCATTGCCCAGCCGGGCTTCAACCGCTGGCTTGTTCCGCCGGCGGCCCTGGCGATCCATCTATGCATCGGCATGGCTTATGGTTTTAGCGTGTTCTGGCTGCCGCTGACCCAGGCCATCGGCATTTCCGAGCGCGTCGTCTGCGAGGACATGACGCTCATCAGCGCGCTTTTCACGACGAGCTGCGACTGGCGCGTTTCTGATCTGGGCTGGATCTACACGCTGTTTTTCGTGTTGCTCGGCTCGGCGGCGGCGATCTGGGGCGGCTGGCTTGAACG
>NZ_BAMP01000012.1 GCF_000615975.1 Nitratireductor aquibiodomus NL21 = JCM 21793
CGCGCGCCCTCGCGCGCGGTCGAGCTTGGCCATTTTCTGAAGGAAGGCCGGCACGGCAGCATGCAATGGATGGAGGAAACGGCGGACCGCCGCGCCCATCCGCGCGATCTGTGGCCGCAGGCGCGCTCTGTCATCATGCTGGGCATGAACTACGGCCCGGACGAAAACCCGCTGGAGATTCTGGAGCGCCGGGACCGGGCGGCAATCTCCGTTTATGCGCGCAACCGCGATTACCACGATGTCATCAAGGGCAGGCTGAAACAGCTTGCCGGCAAACTCGCCGCCCGCACCGGCGAGGATGTGAAGGTGTTCGTCGACACCGCGCCGGTGATGGAAAAACCGCTGGCCCGCGAGGCTGGCCTCGGCTGGCAGGGCAAACACACCAATCTGGTGAGCCGCGAATACGGTTCCTGGCTGTTTCTCGGTTCCATCTTCACCACCGCGGAGCTTGCCCCGGATGCGCCCGAGCACGACCATTGCGGGTCCTGCCGTGCCTGCCTCGACATCTGCCCGACCAGGGCCTTTCCGGCCCCCTACCAGATCGATGCACGGCGCTGCATCTCCTACCTCACCATCGAAAACAAGGGGCCGATCCCGCGTGAGTTCCGCGTGCCCATGGGAAACCGCATCTATGGCTGTGACGACTGCCTCGCCGCCTGCCCGTGGAACAAGTTTGCTCAAGGCGCCGCCGAGGCGAAGCTTCAGGCGCGCGAGGATCTGAAGGAACCGCCGCTGTCCGCGCTTCTGGAGCTGGATGATGCCGGTTTTCGCGCTTTGTTTTCCGGCTCACCGGTCAAGCGCATTGGCCGCGACCGTTTCATCCGAAATGTGCTGATTGCGGCGGGCAATTCCGGCGAAGCCAGCCTGGTTGACCCGTGCAGGCGCCTCGCCGAAGATGATGCGCCGCTCGTGCGCGGCGCGGCCGTCTGGGCGCTTTCCCGACTTCTGGACGACAAGGCCTTCCGGGCAATCGAAACCCGGCTGCGCCCGCAGGAAACGGACGCACAGGTGCAGACTGAATGGGACGGGCGATCATGACCAAGAAATTTTTCATCTTCGGCGCAGGCTATTCGGGCCGGGCCATCGCCCGTGAGGTCGCCGGCGAAGCCGCCCTGGTGGCCGGCACCACGCGCAGCGCAGGGAAGGCCGAAAGACTGAAGCACGCAGGCATTGTGCCCTTTTTGTTTCAGGACACCGTTTCTCCCGATGCGAAGGAAGCGCTGGCCACCACCACGCATCTCATCGTCAGCGTTGCACCGGATGCGGCGGGCGATCCCGTATTGACCGCCGCCCGTGAGATCATTTCCGGCGCCATGCCCGCGCTCAAATGGATCGGCTATCTCTCCACCGTTGGCGTTTACGGCGATCACGGCGGTGCCTGGGTGGATGAAACAGCGCCCTGCGATCCGGTCTCGGATCGCTCGAAACAGAGGCTCGTTGCGGAGAACGACTGGCTTCAGCTCGGCGAGGAGCTCGGCCTCCCGGTAGCCATCATCCGCCTGTCCGGTATTTACGGGCCGGGCCGCAACCCCTTCTGCAATCTCGAGGCCGGCAAGGCGCGGCGCATCGTCAAGCCGGGCCAGGTGTTCAACCGCATTCATGTCGACGACATCGCGGGCGCGACGGCCCATCTCGCGCGCCGTTTCGAAACGGGCATTTTCAATGTGACCGATGATGCTCCCTCGCCCCCGCAGGACGTGGTGGCATATGCGGCCGCACTGGCCGGACAGGCCGCCCCGCCGGAAGTTGCCTTCGAAGATGCCGGTCTCTCCCCCATGGGTCGGTCGTTTTACGGCGAATGCAAACGTGTCTCGAATGCGCGCCTCAAAAGCACGGGCTACCGGATGCGGCATCCGGATTATCGCGCAGCGCTCGAAACCATGTGGGCGGATGAAAGCTGGCGCGCAGAAGAATCGTAAACGACAGCGGTAAGCGAATCGCAAGCTGTGCTATGATTCGATAATCGCGGGGGTAGGCTCACAACGAGGAAGCGATGCGATTCCAACGGACTCTGAAACTGGTGGCCATGGCCCTGCTGGGACTTTCCACCACGGTTGCCGCCGTTCAGGCCGAACCTCTCGCCAAGGAGCTGTTCGGAGCCAAAAAGCTCCCCGCCGCCACCAGGCCGGCAGCTTATGGTTTCTACTCGAAAGGGTGTTTTTCCGGTGGTGTCGCCATCGCGCGCGACGGGCCGCACTGGCAGGCCATGCGCCTCTCGCGCAATCGTCGCTGGGGGCACCCGGTCCTCATCTCCCTGATCGAGCGCCTGTCGCGGGAAGCCGCGCAGGATGGCTGGCGCGGCCTTCTCGTCGGGGATATTTCGCAGCCGCGTGGCGGCCCCATGCTCACGGGTCACGCCTCGCACCAGATCGGCCTTGACGCCGACATCTGGTTCACGCCGATGCCGGCGCAGCGCATGAGCGTGGCCGACCGCGAACGCATCAGCGCCATCTCGATGCTGAAAAAGGATTCGCTCTACGTGGATGACCGCAAATGGACCCCGGCTCATGAGGGGGTCCTGCGGCGTGCGGCGAACTATCCGGAGGTGGAGCGCATTCTGGTGCATCCCGGCATTAAGAAAGAGCTCTGCGACACGGTGCGCGGCGATCGCTCCTGGCTCAGCAAGGTCAGGCCATTCTGGGGACATCACTATCATTTTCATGTCCGCATTGGCTGCCCCGCCGGCTCCACCGGCTGCAAGCCGCAAAGCCCGCCACCGCGCAGCGAGGGATGCGATGATTCACTCGCCTGGTGGTTTACCGACGAGCCGTGGAAGCCGGCAAAGGGCCCGGCCAAGCCGAAAGCCCGCGACGTGATGACCATGGCGGCCCTGCCCTCCGCGTGCCGCGCCGTGCTCAATGCGCCGAATCCCGCTTCGGAAGCCGCCGTCACCGTCGCCGGCCAGGGTGGTGTTCCGCAGGCCGCCGCAGCGGATCTGCCGGCACTCGGCTATCAGGCGGTCAGCCCCGCAAATGTCCTGTCCGCGATGCCGCCGGCTCAGGTGCCGAGGCCGAGCAGCCGGCCCGGATTTCAGTAAAACCGCCCGGCGTTGAAGTGGTGGGCGCATCGACTTTTTGCCGCCGATGCGCTTGCCTTCCGTCTTCAACCGATTTAATCCGCTTTAACCTGGTCTTTGGAGCGGCAAATCGTCAGAGTCTGTGCCATGCATTTCAAGAATGAGAACGATACAGCCCTGCGATTTCCCGTCCTGATCGGCGACATCGGCGGCACCAATGCGCGCTTCGCCATCCTGGTGGACTCCAACGCCGAGCCCAAAGCCTTTCCCGTGGTGCAGACCGCGGACTACGCCACCATCGACGAAGCCATCCAGAGCGCCATCCTCGATCGCACCTCCATCATCCCGCAATCGGCGGTGCTGGCGGTGGCTGGTCCGGTGGAGGGCGACGAGATCGACCTCACGAATTGCGACTGGGTGGTGCGCCCCCGGAAGATGATGGAGACGATGGGCTTTAGCGACATCGTCGTCATCAATGATTTCGAGGCGCAGGCGCTGGCCGTGGTGGCGCTCGACGACGACAATCTTGAGATGGTCTGCCCCGGCACATCGCAGCCCACGGGCAGCCGCGTGGTGCTTGGGCCCGGAACGGGGCTCGGCATGGCCGGGCTTGTTCACGCGCAGCACACCTGGTTTCCCGTGCCGGGCGAAGGCGGGCATGTGGATCTGGGCCCGCGCACCGAGCGCGATCTGGAAATCTTCCCGCATCTGGAGCGGATCGAGGGCCGTGTCGCCGCCGAGCAGATCCTGTGCGGGCGCGGCATGGTCAATCTTTACCGCGCGATCAACGCAGCCGACGGCAACAAACCCGTTCACGAGACGCCGGCGGAGATCAGCAGCGCCGGGCTCGACGGGTCCGATCCCGTGGCCGTGGAAACGCTCGATCTCTTCGTGACCTATCTGGGGCGGCTGGCTGGTGACATGGCGCTCATTTTCATGGCGCGCGGCGGTGTCTATCTGAGTGGCGGCATTGCGCAGAAGATCGTTCCAACGCTCAAGAATGGCCATTTCCGGGCGGCATTCGAAGACAAGGCGCCCCACAGCGCTCTGGTGAAAGACATCCCCGTTTATGTCATCACCCATCCAAAAGCTGCCCTTGTCGGCCTCGCCGCCTATGCGCGCACACCGGTCCGTTTCGGCATCGAAACCCAGGGGCGGCGCTGGAAGGCCGCATGAAAAGCGCCGGCCAGAGCCGGATTCACCGTTGCATGAGCGCAGTCGAACGGGCATAGCCTGTTGCTGGAAAGCGCGGCTGCTCAACGCCCGGTCGCCCGGCTGAACAGGAACGGATGTTTTGAAGCTTGGAAAGAACAAGGCGGATGTGGGAGAGGTTCTCCCGGTCATTCGCCGCATCTTCGCGGAAAACGGCCGCGACTATATCGGCCACTATCTGATCGCGATTGCCTGCATGCTGGCCATTGCCGCCACCACCGCCTTCAGCGCGTGGATCATGCGCGACATCATCGACGAGGTCTTCTATCGCCAGCGCTGGGAGCTGGTTGGCTGGATTTGCGGCGCCATTGTTGCTGCCTTCGCCATTCGCGGCTTCGCCACCTATGGCCAGTCGGTCATGCTGGCAAAGATCGGCAACAACATCGTCGCCCGCTATCAGCAGCGCATGTTCGACCATCTGATGCGGCTCGGCATCGACTATTTTACGACCACCCGTTCTGGCCAGCTCGCCGCCCAGATCAGTCAGAACGTGACCGGCATCCGCGACCTGCTTAACATGACGGTCGCCTCCATCGCCCGCGATCTCGTCACCCTCATCGGTCTCGTTGCCGTGATGGTGATGCAGGATCCCCTGCTCTCGGTCATCGCGCTGGTGATCGGCCCGCCGCTCATCTATTCGGTCAACTATCTGATGCGCCGGCTGCGCCGCGTCACCCGCGAGGCGGTCGATGTGAACTCGCGCCTTCTGGGCGCGATGCAGGAATCAGTGCAGGGCATCGCCATCATCAAGGCCTTCACCATGGAAGACCAGCTTTCGGGCAAGATGTCCGGGCTGATCTCCTATGCCGAGGACCGTTCCAACAAGATCGCCCGTGTCTCCGAGCGCCTTGGGCCGATCACCGAGCTTCTGGCCGGTCTCGCGATTGCCGGCGTGATCGGCTATGCGGCGTGGCGCGCCTCCGTCAGCGCGCAGCCGCCGGGTTCCGTCTTCGCCTTCATCACCGCCCTGCTTCTCGCTTATGACCCGGTGCGCAAGCTCGCCCGCGTGCAGGTCAATCTCGAACGCGCGCTGGTCAATGCCCGCATGATCTACGAGATTCTCGACACCGAACCCCAGCAGCGTGATGCGCCGGGGGCGGGCACGCTGGCCGTAAAAAAGGGCACTGTCACCTTCGACAAAGTGGCCTTCTCCTATGGCGACGACCTGCCGGTGTTGTACGGCATCAGTTTTGTCGCCAGAGCGGGTGAGACCACGGCCATTGTCGGCCCGTCCGGTGCCGGCAAGTCCACGCTCTTCGCGCTTCTCCAGCGCTTTTACGATCTCGATGGCGGCAGGATCGAAATCGACGGGCAGGACATATCCACCGTCACCAAGAGCTCGCTGCGCAATGCCATCGCCTATGTGTCGCAGCAGCCCTATCTCTTTGAAGGCACGATTCGCGACAACATCCGCTATGGCCGCCCCGATGCGACCGATGCCGAGGTTGAGGAAGCGGCAAGGCTTGCCTTTGCCGACGATTTCATCCGCCAGCAGGCAGAGGGTTACGCCACTCTGGTGGGCGAGAACGGCGCAAACCTCTCCGGCGGCCAGCGCCAGCGCATTTCCATTGCCCGCGCCATTGTGCGCGACGCGCCGATCCTGCTGCTGGACGAGGCGACGTCCGCGCTCGACAACGAGTCTGAGGCGCGTGTCCAGCAGGCGCTGGAAGGCATTATGGAAACCCGCACCACGCTCGTCATCGCGCACCGGCTTTCCACCGTTGTCAATTCCGACCGCATCGTCGTGCTTGAAGAAGGCCATCTGGTGGAAGAAGGCACGCATGAGAGCCTTCTTGCCAAACCGCACGGCATCTATGCGCGTTTCCACCGCATGCAGAGCCAGAAGGGCGAGAACCTGCTCGCCAACACCACAGCCGAGCCGCAGGAGCAGAACACATGAGCGATATGGGGCTTGTCATCGTTGGGGCGGCTGGTCGCATGGGCCAGACGCTGATCCGCACCGTGCACACGATGGACGGGCTGCGCGTCGCCGCAGCCGTGGAACGGCCTGGTTCCTCCTTCCTGGCGCGCGATGCGGGCGAGCTTGCCGGCATCGGCACGATCAATGTCTCCATCACCGACGACCCGCTCGCCGCCTTCGCAAAGGCCGATGGCGTGCTGGACTTCACCTCGCCGGACTCCAGCGTGGAGTTTGCCGGCTACGCCGCGCAGGCGCAGATCGTCCACGTAATCGGCACCACCGGTCTTGCTCCGGAACACGAGGCGAAAATCAGGGCCGCCGCGCATCACGCCACCATCGTCAAGTCGGGCAATATGAGCCTTGGCGTGAACCTGCTTGCCGTGCTGGTCGAAAAGGCCGCCCGCGCGCTGGAGGCGTCCGATTTCGACATCGAGGTGCTGGAAATGCACCACCGTCACAAGGTCGATGCTCCTTCTGGCACGGCGCTGCTCCTGGGAGAGGCCGCTGCAAAGGGCCGCGAGATCGCGCTGGCGGAAAAGAGCGTGCGCGTACGCGACGGCCATACCGGCCCGCGCGAGGAGGGCACGATAGGCTTTGCCACGCTGCGCGGCGGTTCGGTCGTTGGCGAGCATTCCGTGATTCTCGCCGGTTCCGGCGAGCGCATCACGCTGTCGCATCAGGCAGAGGATCGCGGCATCTTCGCCCATGGCGCGGCGAAGGCGGCCCTTTGGGCGCATGGCCGCAAGCCCGGCCTCTATTCCATGCTCGATGTGCTCGGGCTCAACTGAACCTTCCACCACGAAGCAACAAGGAACGCACCATGTCCGGTACCCTTATTCTCGTTCGTCACGGTCAGAGCGAATGGAACCTGAAGAACCTGTTCACCGGCTGGCGCGATCCGGGCCTCACCGAAAAGGGGCATGAAGAGGCAAAGGATGCCGGCCGCCGGCTCAAGGCGCGCGGCTTCAAGCCGGACATCGCCTACACGTCGGTCCTCTCCCGCGCGCAGGTCACCAATGATCACATCCTGAAGGAGCTCGGGATGGAGGATCTGGAAACCATCCGCGACCAGGCGCTCAACGAGCGCGACTATGGCGACCTATCGGGCCTCAACAAGGACGATGCGCGCGAAAAATGGGGCGAGGAGCAGGTGCATATCTGGCGCCGTTCCTACGACACCCCGCCCCCCGGCGGCGAAAGCCTGAAGGACACGGGCGCGCGCGTGTGGCCCTACTTCCTGCATGAGATTTTGCCGCATGTGCTGCGCGGCGAGACGGTTCTGGTGGCCGCGCACGGCAATTCGCTGCGCTCTCTCGTGATGGCGCTCGACGGCCTTTCGGGCGAGGAGATCGTGAAGATGGAAATCGCCACCGGCGTTCCCATCGTCTACCGGCTCAACGCCGATTCGACCGTAGCCTCGAAAGAGGTTCTGGACGACTGAACGCCTTTCCGGGGGCGTCCAAATGCGCCCCCGCCCGCTTTTGCGCGAGGCCCGCGCGGGGCTTTTGTCATTTTCCTGACAAACAGCAAGAATCCGCGTTGACACGAACCGGCTTGGCCCTTACATCGGCATCGCACACCTGCCCAGGTGGCGGAATTGGTAGACGCGCACGGTTCAGGTCCGTGTGCCGCGAGGCGTGGAGGTTCGAGTCCTCTCCTGGGCACCATTCTTCCAGTTCGATACGAGCATTTCCCGGCGCTGCGCGTTTGCTCCCGCAGCGTTTTTTGTATGTCGATCAGGATGGCCGCTTCACGAAGCCGTGCGCAGCTGCACGGTCGCGCTCTGCATCTCCGGTACGGAAACCTGGTTTCGGCCGCGCCGCTTCGCCATATAAAGCTGCTCGTCAGCGGTCGCCATCAGGGTGGAGAAGTCTGCGGCTTCCTCGACAAAGGCGATGCCGATGCTCACGCTGAGCCGGGCGAGCCCGTTCCGTTCCGTGTGAAGCTCGATGCGCTCGACGCCGCGCCGCAGCCGTTCGGCAAGCGCTTCGCCTTTTGAAAGTGTGGCCGCTTCGAGAAACACGCCGAATTCCTCGCCGCCGATGCGGCCGGCAAGACCGCCTCCGCAAAACACGTCCCGGATGACATCTGCGATGGTCGCCAATGCGCGGTCCCCGGTCAGATGCCCGTGGGTGTCGTTGATTCCCTTGAAGTCGTCCGCGTCAATGACGAGCAGAACGCCACCGGCGCCCCGCTGCCCGGCCTGGTTCAGTTCCGCGATGAACGTGCTGCGATTGAGCAGCCCCGTCATCTCGTCGATGCGCGCCGCCGCGGCAAGTCTGCGATAGACACCGGCCAGCTCGCGATGGGTCGCCTCCAGCTCCTGATGCGCCAGCGCGATCCTGTGGTTCTGGTAAAATGTGTACATGCTGGCAGGAAAAGCGATGAGCAGCGGGCAGAGCGCGCTCAGCAGCGCCGCAAACCAGTTCATGGAGCCGCCGGTCAGATGGATGGCAATCCAGCAGATCGCCAGAGAGGCGATGATGGACAACAGCGTTGCAATGACAGCTTTGAGGACAACCAGTTTCATGATCTGCCGGATATCAGCCGCCCCTTACCCCAACGTTAAGGGCGTTAGAATCTGCCGTTGGGGAAAGTGCCCCGTCCTCGCCTCATTTGGCCGTTAGGCCCCCGGCAACGACAATCCTGGACGAAAAAATGCACAAGCGACTTTCCCGCGGCGCGAAGATAGCGCCCGCAGCCGCCCTGTTCGTCAGCGTGCTTTCTGCGCCGGCCTTCGCGCAGTGCGGTAGCGCATCATGGTACGCGCTGACCTCCATGACCGCTTCCGGCGAGCGAATGAACCCCGCGGCGATGACAGCGGCGCATCGCACCCTTCCCTTCGGCACGAAGCTGCGTGTGACGAACAAGCGCAATGGTCGCAGCGTGGTGGTGCGGATAAACGATCGCGGCCCCTTCGTGCGTGGCAGGATACTGGATCTGTCGAAAGCCGCCGCCGCAAGGCTCGGCTTCATCCGGACCGGGCATACCAGGGTCTGCCTCAAGACACAGTGACGCCCTGCGCGCGACCCGGTCAGATGACGCTTTGCGCTGCGCCGGCGCCTCGTTGTTCTGGCGAAGATAGCCAAGCGTCGCATCGGCGTTGCAGGGGCGGCCGAAGAGATAGCCCTGCCCGCCCGCGCAGCCAAACTGCACCAGCCGGTCGGCCTGTGCTTCGGCCTCGATGCCTTTTGCGACAACATCCATGCCCAGCCCTTCGCACATGGCAAGAATGGCCCGGATGATGTGTTCCGACGGCCGGTCGTCGAGGATAGATGCCACGAAGGCGCGGTCGATCTTCAGCTTGTCGAAATGGAACTCGCGCAGCCGCCCGAGGCTGGACTGGCCGGTGCCGAAATCATCCAGCGATACGCGGATGCCGACACGGCGCAGATCTTCCACGATGCGACGCGCCGAGGCGGGGTCGTTCATCAGGCCGGTTTCGGTGATCTCGATCTCCAGCCGGCGCGGGTCGAAGCCCGTCCGTTCCAGAATGGAGAGGATCTGCAGGCCGGTATTGTGGTCGACGAGCTGCGATGGCGAGAGATTGAACGACAGGAACAGGTCCTTGGGCCAGTCGCGCGCGGCTCCGTGGCCTTGCGCAGAACGAGCTGCGAAAGCTGGCCGATAATGCCGCGTTCTTCGGCGATGGGAATGAAGATGCCGGGGGAAACCGGCCCGAGATCCCTGTCTGTCCAGCGGGCGAGCGTCTCGAAACCCACCGTATGGCGTGTGTTCAGGTCCACGATCGGCTGGAAATGCGGCTCCACCTCGCCTGCGGCCACGGCGCGTCTCAGCGCCTGTTCGATATGGGTCACGCGCTTGGCGGCTTCTTCCATTTCGCGTGTGTAGACCACCACGGCCCCGCGGCCGGTACGCTTGGCCTGGTAGAGCGCAGTCTCCGCCTTGTTGAGCAGAACCTCGCTCGTTTCCTCTTCCGAATAATAGAGCGAGCAGCCGGCCGAAGCCGAAAGCCTGGCCGTGCGCTGCCCCACATCATAGGGGGCGGAAAGGATTTCGATCAGGAGCCTGGTTTTCTCGCGCGCCGCCTCCTCGCTGAAGACGAGAGGAAACAGAAACGCAAACTCGTCGGCACCGATCCGCGTCACCGTGGAGTGCGCATCCATCGCCGCCCGAAGCCGCATGGCAACCTGTTGCAGGATTTCGTCGCCGGCAGCGCGGCCGAAGAGGTCGTTGATCGGCTTGAAGCCGTCAAGGTCGAGAACGCCAATCGCAAAGGGGGCGGGGTCGTCGGCGCGTTCTTCGATCAGTCGGTTTATCTTGTCGAAGAACCGACGCATGTTTCCCAGGCCCGTCAACGCATCGGTGAAGGCAAAGTCGGACTGGTCCGCCGTTATCGTCCGTTCTTGTGCGGGCGCCGGCTGCATCGAAACTCCGTTGCTCTGGCGATTTTTTGATCACATGCGCCGAACCATGGACCTAAATTGTTTAGGAATCGTATCCAATATTCGGATAAAGCGCACCTGATTGTCGCCGATCCGGCGCGGCACCGCGCCCGGACCGCTCCACCGGCTTGACACGGGCGCGCTCGCGCCGTCATCTGCTGCCGCCATTGGAATGAATTTGACACCGATATTTGCGTGGTCCCACCTTGAGATCGAATGTCGAATTCATAAATTCCATCAGGGTCCCGACCCAGGAAATATAAAGCGGCCAGTGGCACCATAGTTTCCGGCCTTTGCTCTCGCCGTCGAAGCGGATGGGATGCGAATGTTGGAAGTGAGCTGCCAGTTTCCCTCCGGAGTTTATTCCATGCCCCTTAAAGTCGCGGTCCAGATGGACCACATTTCCACCGTCTCGATTGCCGGCGACACGAGCTTTGCGCTCGCTCTGGAAGCGCAGGCGAGGGGCCATGCGCTCTGGCATTACACGCCGGACAGGCTCTCCATGGTCGATGGAAAGGTCATTGCCTGGGCCGAGACGCTGGAAGTGCGGGACGAAGAGGGCAATCACTTCACGCTGGGCGCGCCGCAGCGGCTCGATCTGTCGGAAATGGACGTGGTGCTTCTGCGCCAGGACCCGCCCTTCGACATGAATTACATCACCACCACCCACATCCTCGACCGCATCCACCCGAAGACACTGGTCGTCAACGATCCGTCCTGGGTGCGAAACAGTCCCGAAAAGATCTTCGTCACCGAGTTTGCGGACCTGATGCCCGAAACCCTCATCACGCGCGACACGCGCGAGGTTGACGATTTCCGGAAAAAGCATGGCGACATCATCGTCAAGCCGCTTTACGGCAATGGCGGTGCGGGCATCTTCCATTTGAGGGAGGGCGACCGCAATCTCGCCTCGCTGCTGGAAATGTTCATGGGCGCCTTCCGCGAGCCTTTCATCGTGCAGCGCTATCTGAAAGAGGTGCGGGGTGGCGACAAGCGCATCATCCTCATCGAGGGCGAGCCCGTCGGTGCCATCAATCGGGTTCCCGCCGAGCATGATTCCCGCTCCAACATGCATGTCGGCGGCCGCGCGGAACATGCGGAACTGACCAACCGCGAGCGCGAGATCTGCGCGCGCATCGGCCCGTCCCTGCGCGAACGCGGCTTCACACTGGTCGGCATCGATGTGATCGGGGACTGGCTGACGGAAATCAACGTGACCTCGCCCACGGGCATCCGGGAGGTGAAAAGGTTCGGCGGAGCCGACATTGCCGCCCTGTTCTGGGAGGCCGTTGAGGCGCGTCGGGCCGGCGGCTGATATGACCCTGTTCCGCCGGCACAACCGCCTGCAACCCGAAAACAACCCTTACGCATCCCTGTTCCCGAAACGTTCTTGATCTGATCGCCGGAACCTGCTTCAATGAAGTTGCAGGGCGATGAGATTTCTTGTTCTGGCTGTATTTCTGATGCGTCTTGCCGGGATGCAGGCCTGCCTGCGTCTTGTGGATGCTGTGTCTTGTGGATGCTAGGGCATCGGACCGAAAAGTGGGTACCGGTTTTCGGGTTGTTCCGATGCCCTTTCAAAGACCTGGATCGCCCTTTTGCGCCCGAATGGGCGCATGGCGATCCAGAAACAGCCGGTTCGGGCGTGGCTGGGGGGATAACACATGGTTTCGCATGTCCGCACTGTGGCCTTCCAGGGGGTGGAGGCCGTTCCCGTCGACGTGCAGGTCATGGTTGCCCCCGGCAAGATGGGAATGCAGATCGTCGGGCTCGCCGACAAGGCGGTGGCGGAAAGCCGGGAGCGGGTGCAGGCCGCACTTCATGCCTCCGGCCTGTCCATGCCGCCGAAGAAGGTGACGGTCAATCTCGCCCCCGCCGATCTGCCGAAGGAGGGAAGCCATTATGATCTCCCCATCGCCCTCGGCCTCATGGCGGCGCTCGGCGCTGTCCCTTCAGATGCGCTGGCGGGCTACGTCGTTCTCGGCGAACTGTCGCTCGATGGCACGGTCGCTGCGGTCAACGGTGTTTTGCCGGCTGCCATTGGCGCAAACGCCATGGAACGCGGCCTGATCTGTCCCCACGCCTGTGGCGCGGAAGCGGCATGGGCCGGCGCGGATATAGATATTCTCGCTCCGCGCAGCCTCATCGCGCTGGCCAATCATTTCCGGGGTAGCCAGGTCATGAGCCGGCCGGAGCCGGCGCTCTATCCGCCACCGTCCACGGTGCCGGACCTTGCCGATATTCGCGGGCAGGAAGCCGCCAAGCGAACGCTCGAAGTGGCGGCTGCCGGTGGCCACAATCTCCTGATGGTCGGGCCACCGGGCGCCGGCAAGTCCATGCTGGCGCAGCGCCTGCCGTCCATCCTGCCGCCGCTCTCGCCGCGCGAGCTTCTGGAGGTTTCGATGATCGCCTCCATCGCCGGCGAACTGGCGGATGGGAAACTGTCGGACCGTCGCCCCTTTCGCGCGCCGCACCATTCCGCATCCATGGCGGCCATCGTGGGCGGCGGGTTGAAGGCCCGGCCCGGCGAAGCCTCGCTATCCCATCATGGCGTTCTGTTTCTCGATGAATTGCCGGAGTTCTCCCCGCAGGTTCTCGATTCCCTGCGCCAGCCACTCGAGACCGCCGAGTGCGTGATCGCCCGTGCCAATCACCGGGTCAGCTACCCGGCGCGCATCCAGCTTGTCGCCGCAATGAACCCGTGCCGCTGCGGCATGGCGGGGGAGCCCGGCCATCGTTGCCGGCGCGGGCCGCGTTGCGTGACGGATTATCAGGCGCGCATTTCAGGTCCGCTGCTCGACCGCATCGATCTTCGCATCGATGTTCCGGCGGTTTCTGCCGGAGATCTCATCGGCGGGGCAGGGCGGGCCGAAACGAGCGCTGCCGTGGCCGAGCGTGTCGCCATTGCCCGGCAAAAACAGCAGGCAGCTACGCGGCGCATGGCCTGCCGGCGTGGACCACGAATGCATCCTGTTCCGCAGCACTTATCGAAGACGTCGTTTCTCTCGATGCCGATTGCACGGCCCTGATCCGTCAGGCGAGCGAGAAACTTGGCTTTTCTGCCCGCGCCTATCATCGCGTGCTCAAGGTCGCGCGCACGCTGGCGGATCTCGACGGTGCCGATGCCGTTGCGCGACCGCATATCGCCGAAGCGATTTCCTATCGCATGGCCGGGCAGGCAAGGGCGGAGATTGCCTGAATCTGTTGCGCGCGGGGAGCGAGGTTGCTGCAGTCTGAAAAGCACCGCATAGTTGCGCTGGCGGCTCTGGAGCATTTTGCGGTCAGATGGGATCATCTGGTGTCCGCATCGATGGGGAAGAGTGCAGAGATTGAACGTCTTTTAAGTGCCCGCAAGCGCATGGCGCTTCACAGAGAGGATGAAATGATCGAGACCGGAACCCTGTTGACCTACGTACTCGTTGTCCTGGGACTGTTTCTGATCCCCGGTCCTGCAGTGCTGATGACACTTGCCCGTGCCGCCAGCGGCGGTCGGCGGATCGGCATCGCCACGGGGCTCGGCATCGCGGCGGGCGATCTTGTTCACACGATCATGGCGACAGTCGGTCTGTCCGCGATCCTCATGACCTCGGCGCTGGCCTTCACCATCGTCAAGTATATCGGTGTCGCTTATCTGATCTACCTTGCATCAGCGCTTTTCTGGAGAAGACGGATCGGTTTGATCTGCCCGTCGTGCGGCCGCTGACGGCGCCGCGGGCCTTTCGGCAGGCACTGTTTGCCGAGGTGCTCAACCCGAAGACGGCTTTGTTCTTCCTTGCCTTTCTGCCGCAGTTCGTTCAGCCGGTAGGCTCGGCCGTCCTCCAGCTCGCGACACTGGGATTTGTCTTTGTCGTGATGAGCGCGGCCTTCACCTCGCTCATTGCGATCGGCGCCGGCTCGGTCGGTGCGTGGCTGCGGCGCAACCCTACGGTCGCACGCTGGCAGGGGCGCGTCGTCGGCACCATCTATCTGGCTCTCGGCGCACGGCTTGCCCTGCAGGAAAGATGATGGCTCTGACGAGGAATAAAGCTGGCTAATTAATGCACCGCGCCAGGCGTCGGGATTGGATCATGAAACGGTGAACTGTTCCAGAGCATCGGACCGAAAAGTGGAAACCGGTTTTCGGGTTATCCCGATGCTCCATCATTAGTCTAGATCGTCCTTTGTGCGTCCGGACGGACGCACGGCGATCCAGAGCATCGGGCCGAAAAGTGGGAACCGGTTTTCGGTTTATTCCGATGCTCCATCAATAGTCTAGATCGTCCTTTGTGCGTCCGGATGGACGCACGGCGATCTAGGGCACCCAGCCGGGCAGGGCGGATGCCTGCCGCACCCATGAGGTGAAGCGGGCTTCGTCGAGCACTTCATCCTCATGAAGGTGAAAATAGCGCGTGTTGGCGTCTTTGGATGCCACGGGCGGCAGCGGCTCAAGCGCGGCGCCGTGAAAGAACGCCATTTTGATATAGCGCGTGTAGCAGTGCATCCCGAGAAACCAGCCCTGGCCTTCGATCCCATAGAGCGGTGAGTTCCACTTCACCGCCTTGCGAACCTGGGGAAGCTCGCGCACGATCAACCGGTCGATCAGGCGACCGGCCTCACGCTTCCAGCCTGGCATCGCCGCGATGTAGGCCTGAACGGGTGCATCCCCATCGCCCTTGGGTATCTGCGGGTTTCCGCCGGAGAGGAGGCGTGGCGGTTCCGTCTTGCCCTGTGCTTTACCGGAAGGCTTCGCAGGCATTTGCTGCCTCCTATGCGCTCGCTCTTCCATGCGCGCGGCGGCGCGTCACATAGGGAAGCGCAAAAAGATAAAGTCCGGTGATCAGCAGCAAGATGAGCGGGCCACCGGCCAGAAAGTAAACCCAGACGGGCGGTTCCTGGCCGCGCATCGCCGCGATGGTGTTGATGATCACGCCAAGCGTGAAGGCGATCGAAATCCAGCGATGCGCCTGTCGAAGCCAGAGATTCCACTTCATCTGGTGCGCTCCCGCTTGTGCGTCGATGCGTTCAGTCGGGCGGCGGCGCGAAGAAGCGCCTTCAGCGCGTCCTCGTCGATGGCATCCCCTTCATGGAAATCGATGGCGCGCCGTGTGTTCCCTTCAAGACTGGCATTGAAGAGGCCGGAAGGGTCTTCAAGCGAAGCGCCCTTGGCAAAGGTCATTTTCACGGCCTTCTTGTAGGTCTCTCCGGTGCAGAGCATACCGTCCTGATACCAGACCGGCACGCCGCGCCATTTCCACTCCTCGGTCACGTCGGGAAGCGCCTGTTTGATGATGTCGCGAAGCCTTGAAAGCAACTCGCCGCGCCAGTCGCCCAGTTCCGCGATCCTGGCGTCGATCAGCTCGGGCAATGATTTTCCGGTATCGGCTGTGGTCATGTATCGTCCTCATGCATTCCAGGTTCGCATTCGTTCGGCTTTGCGCACCCGCCTCAGTCGAGCCTCTCGACCACCCGTTCGAGCGCGGAGATAAAGCGCGGCCATCCCACACTTGCGCCCTGAAAATAGGGTTTCTGGTTCGGCTGAAACCCTTCCTGCTCCATGCGCAGGAGCGTTCCGTCCTTTGTGGGAGTGAGGGTCCAGCTGACGGTGCTGCGCAGGTCCTTCGTGTCCCAGGCATAGGAAAGCGCCCTGTGCGGCTCCACCGTCTCTACCACGCAGTCCACTCCGCCCCAGTCGGCGGTCAGGCTGAACCGGTGGCCCTCACGCGCTTCGAAATCGTTTTTCATCAGCCATTCCGCGATCAGGTGGGGCTGCGTGAGCGCGCGCCAGATCTTTTCCGGCGGGTGCGGAATTTCACGCTCGACCACCACGGAGCGCGTTTCGGTTGCGGCATGTGTCATTGATCCATCCTGTTGAGCAGGTCTTCAAGGTCGTCGAAGCGCCTTTGCCAGAAGCCGTTCATCTCTTTTGTCCAGTCGATGAGGGGGGCCAGCGCTTCGATCTGCGCGCTGTAGCGGGTCTGCCGGCCCTCCTGATGATCGCGTACGAGCCCCGCGCGTTTCAGCACGCCGAGGTGTTTTGAGACGGCGGGTTGCGACACACCGGCGCCGGCCGTCAGCGCCCCGACCGTCAGGTCGCCGTCACGGCAAAGACGTTCAAAGAGCGCGCGGCGCGTCGGGTCCGCCAGCGTACGAAAGAGGGCATCGCGGGACTGCTGCATCACAACTCATAACTAGAGGGCTATGAGTTTAACCGATAGCTCTCCAGTTATGAGTTGTCAAGACCATGCCATGGAGCCTGGCGCGTTGCAGTGCGCGCCGATCTAATGTGCGCCCGCAGCCTGCAATATCTCAACGATCTCCGCATAGCCGCTGCGCTTTGCATGCTGCAGGGCGGTCACGCCCGCGCGGTCGGCGATGTCGGTGTCGGCACCGGCGTCGACCAGCAGTTTGACGATGGCCACATGGTCCGGCCCTCCGTCGCCGAGGATCACCGCCTCGAGCAGCGCCGTCCAGCCAAGCCTGTTGATGTGATCCGGGTCCACGCCGGCAGCGATCAGCGTCTGCACGGTTTCGACATGGCCGCGCTCGGCAGCGGGAATGAGTGCCGTGCCACCGAACCGGTTGGTGCTTTCAAGATCGGCCCCGTTTTCGAGCGTCAGGCGAAGAATTTCCAGATAGCCCCGCGCGCCCGCGAGAAGATAAGGGCTGTCCTCTATCTCGTCCCGCGCATTGACGTCGGCACCCGCTTCGATGAGAAGGCGTGCGGCGTCGGTCTGGTTTGTCTGGACGGCCGCCATCAGCGCCGTTCTTTGCCGCGCGTCGCGCTCTTCAAGGGCCGCGCCGGCCTGCAGCGCGCGTTGTAGCGCGGCGAGGTCGCCGCTTTCGGCAGCCGCGATGAGAGGGGTCTGCGCAAAAGCGCCGGTGTGAGAGGCCACAGCCATCAGAAGCGCTGCCACAAGGCACAAAACCTGTCGGCCGGGCAAAGACATGAAGCCATGCATCCAGAACTCCCGTTTCAGCAGGTTCGGAGAGTTTAGGGCATCGGACCGAAAAGTGGAATCCGGTTTTCGGGCTATTCCGATGCTTTATCAATGGTTTAGATCTCTGTGCGTCCGGATGGACGCACAGAGATCTAGAAGCCAATGGTGACGAAGATTGGGGCGGACGTGATCTGTTATTCGCTGACCGCGCCGACAACCGGGTTGTTGCCCTCCCGAAGGCTGACCCACCGTCCCGTGTGGTTGCTGGCCTGCCGTTTCAGGTAGCGATAGTTCGTGGCGCTCCACAGCTTCACGCTGTCATTCAGGTTGTCGAGCACAAAGTCACCCCGGTCGGTGCGCACGGTCAGGACGGCATGACCCTCGCCATTGGGCTTGCGGACAACGGTGATCAGCAGGTTGGTAAGCGATAACCCCGCGCGCTTCAGCGCCCGGCGCTTTTCCAGAACATAGTCCTCGCAGTCGCCCACCCCGGTCGAGGGATAGGTCCAGACTTCTTCCGCGCCATAGATGTCGATGTCGTTCATCGGCTTCACGGCGCGATTCACCGCCGCGTTGACATCGCTGACCGTCTTCCAGAGCGTTTTCGTCATGTGCTCCGGTCCCTGGTCGCGCATGCGAATGGAGCATTCAACGGGATTGGCCTTGCAGAACTCATAATGCCCGATCGGCTGGGACGTGAATCCGCCGGTCGCCATCATGCCCGTCGCTCCGGCCGGTGCCGTCATGGCGCCAGCCAGAATCAGGCCCGCAAAAACCCCGTTGCGGATTACCCCCCGCAAAGCAGCCATCATGCCGCTCCCCGCTTGTTTCTATCGTTAACGAAACGTTAAGAAACGCGAGGGGTCGCTGTCAATCGGCGGGCGGGCAATCTTACCAGCTATGGTTACCAACGCCGGGTCGCGGCGCTGGTTTCATCCGCTCTGTTGCTGAAATGCACAGCGGGTTGAGGTTGCTGTTCAGCAGGGGTCTTCGACGTGCCCTGAAATTCTGGAAAACGGTCCCGTTTTCCGGAATTTCAGGGCCGTTTAGCCCGAATTTGTCGTTTCTGGACCTTTTTCCGGGAAACGCCGGTGGGTGCTTTTGTCGTGGTTTTCAGCCCGCCGGCAGGGTGGCTGCGCATGAAGTCGAGAATGCGTGGCGCGATCTCGGAGCGGAAACGCGAACCGTTGAAGACGCCATAATGGCCAACTGTCGGCTGCATGTAGTGATGGCGCATGTCTTCGGGAATGTTGACGCATATATCATGCGCGGCCTTCGTCTGGCCGACGCCGGAAATGTCGTCGTTCTCGCCTTCCACGGTCAACAGTGCCACACGGCGAATGGCGGCGGGATCCACCAGCTCGCCACGATGCCGCATCCGTCCGCGCGGCAGGTCGTGGCGAATGAACACGGTCTCCACGGTCTGCAGGTAAAACTCGGCGGTCAGGTCCATGACGGCGAGATACTCGTCATAGAAGTCGCGGTGCTTCTCGGCGGAGTCGCCGTCATTCTTCACAAGGTGCATGAAGAAGTCCTTGTGCGCCGTGATGTGCCGGTCGAGGTTCATGCTCATGAAGCCGGAGAGCTGAAGAAAGCCGGGTAGACATGCCGCATGAAGCCGGGATTGGGCCACGGCACCGGCATGATCACATTGTCGCGAAACCAGGAGATGTCCTTCTGCTCGGCCAGTTCGTTGACGGCCGTCGGGTTCTTGCGCGTGTCGATCGGCCCACCCATCAGCGTCATGCTGGCGGGCACGTTTTTCTCACCGCGCGCTTCCATCAGCGCGATGGCCGCAAGCACCGGAACGGAAGGCTGGCAGACTGCCATCACATGCGTGTCGGGCCCCATATGGTCGAAGATGTCGATCAGGTAATCGATATAGTCGTCGAGATCGAATGACCCATCGGTGACCGGCACCATGCGTGCGTCTGCCCAGTCCGTAATGTAGACATCCGCATAGGGCAGCATGGTCTCCACCGTGCCGCGCAGCAGCGTGGCATAATGGCCCGACATCGGTGCGACCATCAGGATCTTCGGACCCGGATGCGCGCTTTCAGGCAGGTCACGTTTGAAGCGTATGACATCACAGAAAGGTTGCGACCAGACGGTCTGTTCGCGCACAGCCACCTTCACGCCATTGACGCTGGTCTCCGTGAGGCCGAATTCGGGCTTGGTATAGCGGCGTGTGCTGCGCTCGAAAACCTCGGCGGCCGCAGCCACCGTGCGACCGAAATAGGTCTTGGCGACGGGGTTTAAAGGATTGCTGTAAAAGAGCCGAACCGCGTCGGCATAAGCCCGCGCCGGTTGAAGCGCGGCGTGGTTGAATTCATAGAGCTGATAATACATTGCTAGGTTTCCTGGGAGGACCTTCGCTATGGCCAGACCGCCGGGGGAGGTGTGTGTAGAACGGTGTAGCCTTGGTCGTTTGCATACCAATTAGAGTAAACGACTTTTGCTGCGTTGCAATAGAACCGCTGGTTTCTCGGCAATTGCCGCAGTGTAGAATTTGCAACACACTGATATTAATAGATAATTAGGCATGCAATATTAGCCGGGTCTGTTGCGACGCAGCATCAAAACACGGCTTCCCGCTTCAATTCCCGGCGGAATCTCGGAGAAAAAACGCTCTCTCAGCGCTTCTGGCGCTGAAATGAGTGGCTGCTCCACAAAGCCATGACGCGCATAAAACGGCGCATTGAACGGCACGGCCCGAAAGGTGGAGAGGGACACACCGTCAAGCCCGCGAGAAACGCTTTCTCCAACCACCGCCGAAAGCAGCGCCGTGCCCAGCCCCCGCTTCCCGTGCTCCGGCGCGACGGAAAGCTCCTTCAGATGAAGAAACGGACCGATGGTGCCGCAAATGGCGAAGCGACGGCGCCATCGGTTTCGTGCTCCGCGACAAGGGTTTGGTTCTCAAGGGCGATCCTGTCGAACGCTTTCGACGCCATGGCCGGAGTGGCGGCCAGGGCGGCATACCCATGTGTGGCAAAAAGCTGTGCGGCGCGCGCCTCCACCCCCGGCAGCAGCGCAGCGTCTGCGCTCCGATAGGGCCGGATCGTATAATTCTCAGGCAGATCGATCGTGGCTCTGTCCTCTTCGTGCGCCGCTTATTCCGCACCCTCGACAAGGATCATGTCGGCCTGCGCAACGGTCGTGCGGATCGCCTTTGCGGCCTGATATTCAGGCGAGTTGTAGCAATCGCGCGCTGCCTGAAGCGAGGGAAACTCGATCACCACATTGCGCCCGCGCCCCGTGCCTTCCAGCCCTTCCCAGTCGCCGCCGCGTGCGAGAAAACGCGCACCGAACTTCTCGAAGGCCGGTTTGGCCGTAGCCACATAGTCCTTGTAGCGCTCGGGATCGCGCACATCGACATGGGCAATCCAGTAACCCTTGGGCATGATTTCCTCCTCCGTGGACGACGTCCGGCCCACTCTGTCAGGCTGCGGCCATCTCGTCGAGAATGGATTGAGCTGCGGCCTTCGGATCCTGCGCCGCCACGATCGGGCGGGCCACCACCAGGTGGGAGCCTCCCGCGCGGATCGCGTCGCCGGGCGTCATCACACGCTTCTGGTCGCCATGGTCGCTGCCTGCCGGGCGAATGCCGGGGGTCACCAGCGCCATGCCGGGACCTGCCACATCGCGCATTTCGTTCACCTCGGTCGGTGCACAGACAATGCCGCCCATGCCTGCTTCGCGCGCCTGCGCGACGCGCTTCTTCACCAGCTCACGCGCCGTCAGCGCATAACCGGCCTCGTTGAGGTCCGCATCGTCCATCGAGGTCAGAACTGTCACGCCAAGCAGGGTCAGCCCCGAGCCTTCCGCCGCCTGCACGGCCGCGCGCATCGCCTTTGGGTAGGCGTGGATGGTCAGCATCGTCATGCCCATACGGGCGATGTTTTCCACGCCCTTGGCCACGGTGTTGTCTATGTCGAGGAGTTTCATGTCGAAGAAGATCTTCTTCCCCGAGCCGGCCAGCTCGCGTGCAAAGCCCAGCCCGCCGGCAAAGGCGAGTTGGTGGCCGATCTTGTAGAATGAAACGGTATCGCCGAGTGCCGCGACCACCCGGTCGGCTTCGGTCAGGGTCGGCACATCCAGGCCTACGATCAGGCGGTCCCGCATTGCTTCGCTCATAAGGTCAGGCTCCCACTCTTGTCGATGTCAATCTGGCGTGTTCGATCAGGCTGCTGCACACGGCTTCCATCATCCCGCGCGTGCGGTCATCCCTGAAGTCGCCATTCTCGTCGAAGGCGTCCTGTGCGCGGGCAACGGAGCACTGCTGCGTGATGATGTCGGCCTTGCAGTTCATCAGCACGGCACGCAGGTGATAGAGCCCGCGTATACCGGCGAAATTGCCGTCTGAGGAGGAGCAGAGCCCGATGGACTTTCCAGCCCATGGGCGCAGTGGCTTTCCACCGTCCTTCGAGATGCGGCTTACCCAGTCGATGGTGTTCTTCAACAGAGGCGGGATGGAGGCGTTGTATTCCGGGCTGGCGATCAGCACACCGTCATGCGCGGCGATCAGCCGGCCGAGTCTGTAGGCATTCTCGGGAATGCCTTTCTCCTTCTCCAGATCCTGATCCATGATGGGAAGCGGGTAGTCCGCCAGCGAGATGCGCGTCACCTCGGCGCCTGCTGTGCGAGCTCTTTCATGGCGGCGTCGGCAGTCTGGCCGCTAAAGGCGCCGGTGCGGATCGATCCCGCGAACACCAGAATCTTGGGGGTCATTGGCCACAGCTCCTTTTTGAGAGAGCCGTATAGCCAATGTCGGCGTGGATGAACAGGCCCCGAACCCGGGCCTTGCGGCGGGCGGGGCGGTTAGGTCAGGAGGCGGAGTGAAGAATCAGTGTTTGCCGCGGCGGTAGACCCAGAGCTGCGTCGGCGGAATGTTGCGCAGCACGAAATCGAAATGCTCGACCGTATAATCGCCCTGTCCGGGCGGGATCGGCGATTTCGGTCCGTAGGTGAGCTGTATCACGGGGCGCCCGTCGGGAATGCGATCAAGCAGGGAATCCAGATAGGCGATGCGCGCTTCAACGGGGAAGTTGAGCAAGGGCACTCCGGAGATGACGCTGTCGAAGACCTGTGGCGCCGTGTCTCCCAGGGCCTGCGTCAGCGTCTGGTCCAGGTTGAACGCGTCGCCCTGAATGACGTTGACTCCAGGATAGGTTTCCCGCAGGTGCTTGACGAAATCCGGAGAGTATTCGACCGCATAGAGGTTATCGGGCTTCACGCCATGGGCCAGAATGGCCTTCGTGATGACGCCCGTGCCGGGGCCTACCTCAAGAACCGGCAGGCCGGAACCCGTGTTGATGACCGAGGCCATTCGCCTCGCCGTTACACTGCTTGTGGGAATGATGGAGCCGACGGCCTTGGGCTGCTCGATCCAGCCGCGAAAGAAACGCAGCTCTTCTCCAAAGCGATCCGCGATGGCCTTGCGCACATCCAAGCCCTTGTTCATCTTCCCGGCGTCCTCCGTCACGTTCCCGATCTCCCTGCAGCCCTGTCAGAATGCCCGGCCGCATAGGAGCAACCGGGCAACCGGCCCGGTGGTTCCTCTTAGCATGGTTTGGCTACTCACCGAAGGATTCGAAGAAGTCCTTCATCCGCGAGAAGAAGCCAGCCGACTGGGGACTGTTCTCCTTGGAAGAAATGTTCTCGAACTCCTCAAGAAGCTCCCGTTGCTTCTTGGTGAGGTTTTGCGGCGTTTCTACGGCCACCTGAATGTAGAGATCACCGACCTTGGGTTGCCGGAGAACCGGCATGCCCTTTCCGCTCAGGCGGAACTGTCGTCCGTTCTGGGTGCCCTCGGGCACCTTCACTCGGGTCTGGGTCCCATCGAGCGTGGTGACCTCAAATGCGCCACCCAGCGCCGCCGTGGTCATCGAGATGGGAACCTTGCAGTAAAGGTCCGCACCGTCGCGCTGGAAGAACTCGTGCGGCTTGACCGAAAGGAAGATGTAGAGATCGCCGGCCGGTCCGCCGCGCAGGCCCGCTTCGCCTTCACCCGCAAGGCGGATGCGTGTGCCGTCTTCGATGCCGGCGGGAATGTTGACCGAGAGCGACCGCTCCTCGGCTACGCGTCCCTGTCCGGAGCATTTTGGGCAGGGGTCGGAAATGGTTTCGCCACGCCCCTGACAGGTCGGACAGGTGCGCTCGATGGAGAAGAAGCCCTGCGCGGCGCGCACGCGGCCGGAGCCGTGGCACATCTGGCACTGTGTCGGAGAGGTGCCGGGCTTCGCGCCCGTGCCGGCACAGTCGTCACAGGCCACGGCCGTCGGCACGCGGATCTGCCCCGTCTTGCCCGTGAAAGCCTCTTCGAGGGTGATTTCCATGTTGAAGCGCAGATCCGCGCCATGCTGGCGGCCACCGCGGCGTCGTCCGCCGCCGCCCATCATGTCGCCGAAAATGTCTTCGAATATATCGGCGAATCCGCCGCCGCCGCCACCGAAGCCACCACGGCCGCCCATCCCGCCATTCTCGAAAGCGGCGTGACCGAACTGGTCATAGGCTGCCCGCTTCTGAGGATCGCGCAGCGTCTCGTAGGCTTCGTTGACTTCCTTGAACTTCTGCTCGGCTTCGTCGTCGCCCGGATTGCGGTCAGGATGGTACCGCATGGCGAGCTTGCGAAAAGCGCTTTTAAGTTCCTTCTCGTCGGCGTTTCTCGACACGCTGAGCGTCTCGTAAAAATCTGCCTTCATCAATGAGAGTCCCGCATAGTCTATCTGGAGCGAACACCGTTCCCCGATCAGTGCCCGTTATTTAGGTATTCGCGACAGCGAATGCCATAGTTTTCATGAGATTGCCAGCCATGGGAATGAGACAGAGGCTCCATCTGGCTGCATGGAGCCGATTTCAGTTTGTCTCGGCTGCGGGCCTGGCCGGAGCGGGGCTGGGCCGTGCAAGACCGGCGGCCCGCAACAGGTATCCGGACAGCGTGTTTTCGAAGAAGCGGAAAGACGCCATGGCGACGATCACGGTGAGCAGCATGACAAAGCCCGTATAGCCAAAGAAAAGCGCAATGGAATGCGACTGAATGTGATGGCTCCACAGATAGGAATAAAAGAGGCTCTCGGTAACCGGATGCCAGAGATAAACACCAAACGAGACCGCGGCGGCCGGGCGCAGGAAGGCCGGATAGCTGTACCTTTCAGGATCGTTGCGCTCAACAAGCCCCGCCAGGAAGACAGCGACCGCCAGCAGGAGCAGCGTCACATAGATGTTCAGCTGCAGCAGCATGGAGGCGCAGGCAAGCAGGATGGCGGCCCAGGCGGGCCACCGCGCTGAAACCGTCACGGCAGAGCGGCGCACGAGAACCGCGAGCAGGGCGCCCAGAACAAAATCGGCGAAGGTGCGGTACGCGCCCCAGGTATCGGCCATGACCCAGCTTTCGAACGGCATCACACCCGTGTGCACCATCAGCTCAAGCACCGCATAGCAGGCAACAAGCAGGACGAAGAGGCCGGCAAGTCCGGCACGGCGAAAGGCGAGGATGATGACGGGCAGCAGGAGATAGGCAAACCACTCCGCCGAAAGCGACCAGGAGACAAAGTTGAAGGAGAGCCTGTCTTCCACCCCCCAGGCCTGTATGAGCAACAGGTTCGAAGGCAGCGCGCTCCAGTCGTAGAGCTGCGGCTCCCCACCCGTACGCAAGACGCCCACGGAGACGAGAAGGCCGATCAGAACGAAATAGGAGAGCGTGGCGAGATGGAGCGGGTAAAGGCGGATCAGTCGCTTGTAGAGATAGATACCGTAGCTCCGGGCATCGCGGACCTGCTCTCCATAACGCGCGAAGATCAGAAAGCCCGATATGATGAAGAACATGTCGAGCAACGGCCTGAGCGGCGCCAGTTCGTTTTTCAGGGCAAGCCCTTCACCGGGCGCGAAATGCCCGAATGGTAGAGCATGATCAACAGCGCCGCGACAAAGCGCCATATCTCGAAGAGCCGGTACCGGATCATTAGCCTCCCCTGGCCAATCCGCAGTTTTTATTTTGCCGGCAAGTCTATTGGGAGGAGGTTTAAGAAGATGTGAAAAAGCCCGGGACGCAAATCCCGGGCTTTTCTGGTCGTTCTGTCAGGGTGTTCAGGCCGACTTCTTGTCGTCTTCGTCGATTTCCTCGAAATCGGCATCCACGACATCGTCGCCGGAGGCTTTTGCATCGGCAGCAGCGTCTGCCTCTGCCGCTTCTGCCTGGCTGGCCTCGTACATGGCCTGACCGAGCTTCATGGAAGCCTCGGCGAGCGTGTTGGTCTTGGCCTTGATGTCCTCGGCGTCGTCGCCTTCGACAGCGGTCTTCAGCTCGGCGAGAGCATCTTCGATAGCCTTCTTCTCTTCCTCGGAGACCTTGTCGCCATATTCGCCGAGCGACTTCTCGGTCGAGTGGATGAGGGCTTCGGCCTGGTTCTTGGCTTCAACCGCCTCGCGGCGCTTCTTGTCGGCCTCGGCGTTGGATTCGGCATCCTTCACCATGTTCTCGATCTCGTCGTCGCTGAGACCGCCTGAAGCCTGAATGCGGATCGCCTGCTCCTTGCCGGTGCCCTTGTCCTTCGCGGACACGTTCACGATGCCGTTGGCGTCGATGTCGAACGTGACCTCGATCTGCGGCACGCCGCGCGGTGCGGGCGGAAGGCCGGTCAGGTCGAAGCGGCCGAGGCTCTTGTTGTCGGCGGCCATTTCGCGTTCGCCCTGGAACACGTTGATGGTCACCGCATTCTGGTTGTCCTCGGCGGTCGAGAAGACCTGGCTCTTCTTGGTCGGGATCGTCGTGTTGCGGTCGATCAGGCGGGTGAACACGCCGCCCAGCGTCTCAATGCCCAGCGAAAGCGGGGTCACGTCGAGCAGCAGAACGTCCTTCACGTCGCCCTGCAGAACGCCGGCCTGAATGGCGGCACCCATGGCGACCACCTCATCCGGGTTCACACCCTTGTGCGGCTCCTTGCCGAAGAAGCTCTTCACGGTTTCCTGAACCTTCGGCATGCGGGTCATGCCGCCGACCAGAACCACTTCGTCGATCTCGCCGGCATTCATGCCGGCATCCTTGAGCGCCGCCTTGCAGGGCTCGACCGTGCGCTTGACCAGATCCTCGACGAGGCTCTCGAACTTGGCGCGGGTGAGCTTCATGGTCAGGTGCTTCGGACCCGACTGGTCGGCGGTGATGAAGGGCAGGTTGATTTCGGTCTGCGACGCGGACGACAGCTCGATCTTGGCTTTCTCGGCAGCCTCTTTGAGGCGCTGGAGAGCCAGCTTGTCCTGCTGCAGGTCAATGCCCTGCTCTTTCTTGAACTCGGCCGCGAGATATTCGACCAGACGCATGTCGAAGTCTTCACCGCCAAGGAACGTGTCGCCATTGGTGGATTTCACCTCGAACACGCCATCGCCGATCTCCAGGATCGAGACGTCGAACGTGCCGCCGCCAAGGTCGTAGACGGCGATGGTCTTGCCGTCCTTCTTGTCGAGACCGTAGGCGAGGGCGGCCGCAGTCGGCTCGTTGATGATGCGCAGCACTTCAAGGCCGGCGATCTTGCCGGCATCCTTGGTGGCCTGACGCTGGGCGTCGTTGAAGTAGGCAGGAACGGTGATCACCGCCTTCTCGACCTTCTCGCCGAGATAGGATTCAGCCGTTTCCTTCATCTTCTGCAGCGTCATCGCCGAGATCTGCGAGGGCGAATAGGTCTTGCCATGCGCCTCGACCCAGGCATCGCCATTGTCGGCCTTGATGATCTTATAGGGGACCAGCTTCTTGTCCTTCTCGACCGTGGGGTCGGAGAAGCGGCGGCCGATCAGGCGCTTGATTGCAAAAAGGGTGTTTTCCGGGTTGGTGACCGCCTGGCGCTTCGCCGGCTGGCCGACCAGACGCTCGTCCGAATCCGTGAAGGCCACGATGGACGGCGTGGTGCGTGCACCTTCCGCGTTCTCAATAACCTTGGCGTCCTTGCCGTCCATGACGGCGACGCAGGAATTGGTTGTTCCGAGGTCGATACCGATAACTTTTGCCATGTCTTCTCTCCGCAAAGCAGACTGTCAGGACCCATTCCGGCGTTCCAGATGACAGCCCCTGTTCACACGAATTTGCTGCGGCCGCATCTCTGAGTGAAACGCGCCGAACAGCTTCCGGGCGTATATAAGAACGCTATTTTTGCAACGCAAGGCGGGATTTGCCTCGATTTGGAACGAACCGGCCCTCGGTTCGGCAACGCGCGTCTCCACCAGCCCCGCCCCGGGCGCGCCGGCCATGCATATCGACATTTGAAGCAAAGCCAATTTGTTTGCGCGCAAAGGTTGTGTGAGTGCTCTTCGTCTGGGGGGCAGACGGGTGTGGCATCGGCTCGGTGCCCGCAGGAGTGTCGATGCTCGCAGAAAGTCTCGTGTCTGGGGGATTGTACGTTTCTTCTTTGTTTCAGGCGATTCCGGCATGGGAGCCCGCCACCCTGTTCCCGGCCGCCTCCAGCATGGTTGCGGACGTAATAGACAAGGGTTCTCATGCGCAGCGGCGTTCGGCTTTCCGGGCAGTGTTGCCGGCGCTCAAAAGGGAGGTCGAAGCGACCTGCCTCTCCGCCGCCGTCTATCACGAAGCGCGGGGCGAGCCTCTGAGCGGACAGAGGGCAGTTGCAATGGTGATCGTGAACCGTGTTCGCTCGCCGTCGTTTCCCCATACCATCTGCGGCGTGGTGTTTCAGAATGCGCACAGGCCATATCGCTGCCAGTTCTCTTTCACATGCACCGGTATCGCTCTTCTCCCAAAGGAAAAGCGGCCATGGCGTCTTGCGCAGGAAATCGCCGTTTCCATGCAGAACTGCACGCCAGACTGTCGCGTCGAAGCCGGATCGGAGGATGGCGGCCTGCACGCCGTGAGCGCGGCCACGCACTATCACGCCAGCTATGTGCGGCCTGGGTGGGCGCGGCGTCTGCACAGGCTGGGGCGGATCGGAAGACACATCTTCTTCACCGGAAAGGGCGGGGATAAGGCCTGAATGCAGCTGGGTTCTTAAACGGCCTCCCAGCATCATGGCCAGCAGCGCGATAGATGGCATCGATCAGCTTCTGGTTCTTCACCGAATCCTCAAGCGTAAAGATCGGCACTTTTTCCCCCTGCGCGGCCAGCACGATGGCTTCCGCCTGCAGTCGGTATTGCCGTGCACGGGGAAAGCGGTGGACGCTGGCGCTGTTGTGATCGGCGCTGAACATCGTCACCCGCGTGTCGCCGTAATCGGGTGTGTTGAAGGGCGCATTGACCTCGATGAAGCCCCTGTCGCCGTGGAACAGCATGCTCTGGCGAAGTGCCATCTGTGTCGACACATAGAAGCTCAGCTCGAAGGAGCCGAAATCGGCCTTGACGCTTGAATAGATGTCGGTGCCGAAGTTGGGATCGCGCTCGACCATGGCCTGCACGCGTTCGGGCTCCAGCCCGGTGGCAAAGCGCGTGGTCACCGTCGGATAGACGCCGATGTCGGGAAGACCGCCACCGCCAAGCTCCGGCTTGTTGCGCATGTTGTCGGGATCGACATTGTGGTAGCAGAACACGCCCTGCACATGCCGCAACCGTCCGATCGCGCCTTCGGCGATCAGATCGCGCACCTTGTGCCATTGCGGGTGATAGGTGACCATGAAGGCTTCCGAGACGACGACATTGTTGCGGTCGCGCGCCTCAATGACGCGGGCAATGTCCTTGGCGTCGAGCGCCAGCGGCTTTTCCACCAGAACGTGCTTTCCGGCATCCGCCGCCTTGATGGCAAAGGCAACATGGTCGGAAGTCGGCAACGGAATATAGACGCCATCCACATCGGGTGAGGCGAGAAGCGCGTCATAGGAAGAAAACACATGCGGTATGCCAAAACGTGCTGCCACCGCTTCCGCCCGCGCGGCATCGCGGCTGGCGATCGCCGTCACGACGCCGTTTTCCGAATCCTGAATCTGCGGAATAACCTGCTCGCGACCAATCCTGGCCGTCGAAAGAACGCCCCAACGGAACATGCACTTTCCTCCTGTTTTGCGCAGCAACACATAGAGCATTTTGCAGTCAGGTGGAATCACCTGACGTCCGCACAAATGCGGGAAGAGAGGGAAGGATTGAGCGGAGAAGCGTTTCTATGAAACGGTGATCCGCTCTATGCCGGGGGTTGAAAACTGACAAGGTTTCGCACGCCTTTTTGTTCTGCTAATGTTCTGAAAACCCCTTGGAGAGGCGTATGTCAGTGGATGAACCCGTCCATCTTGTGGAAGATGCGGAAACCGGAGACCGGTTTCTGATCTACGATGGTGAAAGGGGGCTGCGGCTCGATATTCGATACGAGGGCGAAACGCTCTGGATGACGCAGGAGCAGATCGCCCGACTTTTCGGGCGCGACGTTTCCGTCATATCCCGGCACATTTCGAATGTGATCGCCGAAGGGGAGCTGGAGCAGGAGAGCAATTTGCAAAAAATGCAAATTGCTCGGTCGACAAAACCAGTCACGCTCTACAGCCTCGACATGATCATTTCAGTCGGCTATCGGGTTTCCTCCGCACAGGCCACGCTGTTCCGGCGCTGGGCAACCGGCATTCTGGTTCAGTTTGCGCGCAGCGGCTTTGTGGTGGATTCAGCGCGCCTCAAGCAGGAGCGCGACCGCATCGCCGAATTGCGGGAGATCATCCGTGACATTCGCTCAGATGAGGCCAATGTCTATCGTGAACTGCAAGCCATCTGCGCTCTCTGTCAAGACTATGACGGCAGCACCGCCAGGGCGCAGGGCTTCTTCCAGAAAACGCAGGCCAAGCTGATCTATGCAGTTGTTTCTCAGACACCCTCGGAGTTGGTGATGGCGCGTGCTGATCATCAGGTCGAGAATATGGGGCTGCAAAGCTGGCCGGGCGATAAGATGCGTAAGCGGGACGTAACCGTCTCCAAGAACTATCTTGCCGAGGCCGAAATCGGTGAACTCAACCGCCTGACCACCATCCTTCTGGATATCTTCGAGGATCAGGCCAAGCTGGTCGATTGGTTGTCATGGACGATGCGTCGCGTTTGCTCGACAAACAGTTGGAAAGTCTTGGCCGGAGCGTCCTGCGATCGGGCGGCAGTGTGAGCGCGGATACTGCAAAGGATCATGCGCGCGCGGAATTCGAGCGGTTTTCTGAACAGCAAAAGATCGAGCGCCACAAAAAAGCGGACGAGCACATTGCTGTGCTCGTCCGCGAAGCGAAACGGCTGCCGAAAGGGCGCCGCTGAACGCAATCAGCCCCGCAGCGTGCCGCCGGTCTGTTTGCCGACATTGGCGACGATGCGGCCGGCGATGGCTTCCAGTTCCTCATCCGTCAGCGTCTTGTCGCGCGGCTGGATCGAGACTTCGATGGCAACGGACTTCTTGTCTTCACCGAGCGAGGGGCCTTCAAAGATGTCGAACACCCGCACACCGGTGACGAGCTTCTTGTCGGCCGCCGCCGCCGCCCGCTCGATGGTTGCTGCCTCCACCGACTTGTCGACCACGAAGGCGAAATCGCGCCGCACGAGCTGGAAGGGCGAAAGGTCGAGACGCGGCTTGGTGCGTGTTGCCTTGGCCTTCGGCTCGGGGATCGCGTCGAGGAACACCTCGAAACCGCAGATCGGTCCTTCGGCATCCAGCGCTTCCAGCGTGCGTGGGTGGATTTCGCCGAATGCGGCGAGCACGATCTTCGGTCCAAGACGGATCGTTCCCGAGCGACCGGGGTGATACCAGTCGGGGCCGCCTGCAACGATCTGCAACTTGTCCACTGGAGCGCCCGCAGCCTCAAGGGCCGCCAGCGCATCGGCCTTGGCATCGAACACGCCGACGGAGGCGCTGTTGCCCGACCAGTGGCGTCCCGCACCGTCCATCACCGCTGTGCCGCGGCGAATGCCGCCCGCCACACGGCGCTGGCCTGCATAGCTGTCGTTCTCATAAGTGCTCGACACCTCGAACAACGCCACATCGGCGTAGCCACGCGCGGCATTGCGCTGGGCGGCTGCGATGAGGCCCGGGAGAAGCGAGGGGCGCATGTCCGACATGGAGGCGGCAATGGGGTTGGAGAGCTTCAGCGACGCATCGCCACCGCCGAAGAGCTTTGCCTGGGCCTCGTCGATGAAGGTCCAGGTGACCGCCTCCATCATGCCGCGCACGGCCAGCGCGCGCCGCGCATTGCGGGTGCGGTTTTGCAGAACGGTGAGGATCTGGCCGTTGACCGCGCCATGGGAGGGCAGGGGCTGCGGCGCAATCTCGTTGACCCCGTGAATGCGCATCACCTCTTCCACCAGATCGGCCTTGCCGTCGATGTCGGGTCGCCAGGACGGCACTGACACTTCCAGCACATCGCCATCGCCGGTGGAGGCGAAGCCGAGGCGGTTGAGAATATCTTTGCTCTCGGCGCTTGAAACCTCAAGGCCGGTCAGGCGCTTCACCTCGCTCACCGGGAAGGTGATGCTGCGAGGCTCATAGCCTTTGTATCCAACCACGCGGCTTTCGCTCGGCTCACCGCCGCACAGGTCGAGAACGAGCTGCGTGGCAAGCTCCAGGCCGGGTTCCATCATCTCCGGGTCGACGCCACGTTCGAAGCGATAGCGCGCATCGGTGATAATGCCGAGATCGCGGCCCGTACGGGCGATGTTCATCGCGTCCCACAGGGCGGATTCGATCAGCACATCCGTGGTGTTCTCATCGCAGCCCGAATGCTCGCCACCCATTATGCCGGCAATGGATTCCACGCCGTTTTCGTCGGCAATGACGCACATTTCCGGCGTCAGCTTGTATTCGCGCTCGTCGAGCGCCTGCACCGCCTCGCCATCCCTGGCGCGGCGCACGGTGAGATTGCCTTTCACCTTGGCGGCGTCGAAGACGTGGAGCGGGCGTCCCCGGTCGAAGGTCACATAATTGGTGATGTCGACCAGCGCATTGATGGGACGCAGGCCGATGGCCGCGAGGCGCTGTTGCATCCATTTTGGCGAGGGGCCGTTCTTCACGCCACGCACGAGCCGCAGCGCGAAACCGGGGCAAAGCTCCGGCGCTTCGATGGCGAGTTCGACCGGGCAGGCCCCCTTGCCCGCCACCGGCGCGATGGGTGCATTCTTCAGCGTGCCGAGGCCTGCGGCTGCCAGATCGCGCGCAATGCCATGAACGCCGGTACAGTCTGGCCGGTTCGGCGTCAGGCCGATCTCGATCACCGGATCGTCGAGCTTCGCCCAGCTTGCGAAGGAGGTGCCGACAGGGGCGTCTTCGGGCAGGTCGATGATGCCGTCATGCTCCTCCGACATCTGCAATTCGCGTTCCGAGCACATCATGCCGTGGCTTTCCACGCCGCGGATCTTGCCGACCGAGAGCGTGACGTCGATGCCAGGCACATAGGTCCCGGGCGCGGCAAAGGCACCGACGAGACCGGCACGCGCATTGGGCGCACCGCACACCACCTGCACCGGCTTTCCGTCGCCCGTGTCGACGGAAAGCACGCGCAGCCGGTCGGCATCGGGATGCTGCTCGGCGGTCAGAACCTTTGCGATCACGAAAGGCTTCAGCGAGGCCTTGTCGTCCACCTCCTCGACCTCGAGGCCGATCATGGTGAGCTTTTCGACGATCTCGTCGAGCGTGGCATCGGTCTCAAGGTGCTCCTTGAGCCAGGAGAGCGTGAATTTCATTGGTCTATCTCCTTAGGCGCTCAATCCGCCGAATAGTGTCGGCAGGTCCAGCGGGCGGAAGCGTAATGCTCAATCCAGCGCACATCGGCGTCGAAATAGTCGCGCAGGTCCGGCATGCCGTATTTCAGCGTGGCGATGCGGTCGATTCCCATGCCCCAGGCGAAGCCCTGGTATTCGTCTGGATCGAGATTGCAGGCGCGCAGCACATTGGGGTGCACCATGCCGCAGCCGAGGATCTCCATCCAGTCATTGCCCTCGCCGAAGCGCACTTCGCCCGGCTGCGAGCGGTCGCACTGGATGTCCACTTCCAGGCTCGGCTCGGTGAAGGGGAAGAAGGACGGTCGGAAGCGCATGTTCAGCTGCGGCACTTCGAAGAACGCCTTGCAGAACTCCTGGAGGACCCATTTCATGTTGGCGACATTGGCCGTCCTGTCGATCACCAGCTTCGAGCTGGTGGAACATGGGCGAGTGGGTCGCGTCCGAATCCTGCCGGTAGGTCTTGCCGGGTATGACAATGCGGATCGGCGGTTCCTGGGCTTCCATCGTGTGGATCTGCACCGGCGAGGTGTGCGTGCGCAGAAGCTTGCGCTCACCCTTCTCATCCGGCGGGAAGAAGAAGGTGTCGTGCATCTCGCGGGCCGGGTGGCCTTCAGGGAAATTCAGCGCCGTGAAATTGTAATAGTCGGTCTCGATGTCCGGTCCTTCGGCGATGGAAAAACCCATGTCTGCGAAGATGGCGGTGATCTCGTCGATGACCTGGCTGATCGGGTGGATGCGGCCGCGCTCGGCGGGTGCCCGCCGCACCGGCAGGGTGACATCCACCTTTTCGCGCTGGAGCCGTGCGTCGATGGCGGCGTTGCGCAGTGCGTCGCGCCGTTCAGTCAGCGCTTCGGTGACGCGCGCCTTCAGCCCGTTGATTGCAGGGCCCATCACCTGCCGCTCTTCCGGAGACATGGAGCCGAGCGTCTTCAGCATCTGCGAGACCGAGCCCTTCTTGCCGAGCGTGGCGACGCGCACTGCCTCGATCTCCTGCTCGTCGGCGGCAGTCTCAATCTGCCCGGCGATGGTCTTTTCCAGTTCCTCGAGTTCGCTCATGCCTCGTAGCCCTTTTTGGGTTTGATGTCGTGCTGGCTCATTTCCGCGGGCGTGGCCGCCGCGTTGCCGAGAGCCGTTTTCAAAAACCGTGTTGCTTTCAACACGCGCTTGCCGTCGCTGCCAAGCCCCCAGTGCTCGATTGCGCCAAGAAGGGGGATGAGCGGCGCGAAAAATCGGATGATCCGCCGCAGTTCTTCCGCCACCAGCCGCGGCGGCTCGGCGAAATAGGCATCGAATGCCATTTGCGGCGTGTCGGGCCGCTTCGCCTGCATGCAGATCTGCAGGAACAGAAGCCACACATCGCGCGCCTGCGCCGTGGCCAGCGGCATGGCGGCTTCGGGCTCCTCTTCGAAGTCGACAAAGCCCCAGCGGCCGTCGCTGGTGATGAACATGTCGCGCGGGTGCGGCCTGCCATGGCACAGGCCAAGGCCATGTGCCCTGCGCAACGCCTCCGCTGCCTGCACCAGAAGCCCGTCATGGGCGCCGTCCTCGCCATGGCGCGCGAGCATGTCGAGCTCGCTCTGCGCGATGGGCGCGACATTTGACAGAACCAGAACCCGGTCGTTGCGGAAAAGCAGTTTCGCCGTCGGCAGCCCTGCCTCGCGGAACGCTTCAAGCTTGCGCACTTCGCGCTCGATGGCGGTTGCTGTGTTGGTGCTGGGTGAGGCGCGTAGAAAGGCGGCGGGCATCAGCGGCGTCAGTGTCGTATGCAGCCATTTGGCCGCCGGTTGCCGCTCTACGTCATAGCGTTTGATCCAGACGGTATGCCCGTCCAGCACAGTTGACGAAACGCGCTGACGCTCACCGGTGATGAGCAGGCGCAGGAGCTCCGCCGTCGCCGCCGGCGAAAGCACGTCCTTTTCGCTTGTCGTTTCGTTGTTCATGGTCTTCATCGCAAAGAAAAACCCGCGCCAGCCCTGCCAGCGCGGGTTTCCCGAATTAAACCTGTTTGCTTCGGGAAGCGCTAGCCTTAAGCGACAGCGCTTTCAAAAGCATTCGGGGTGGTGTCCTTGAGGTACACGAGCGCTTCCTTGGACTTCTTCACCAGAGCGGCGAAGGCCTGCGGCTCATGCACGGCCATGTCGGCCAGAACCTTGCGGTCGATCTCGATGCCGGCCTTGTTGAGGCCGTCGATGAAGCGGCCATAGGTCAGGCCGTGTTCGCGCGCGCCGGCGTTGATGCGCTGGATCCACAGAGCGCGGAAATTGCGCTTGCGGGCCTTGCGATCGCGGTAGGCGTACTGCAGCGACTTCTCGACCGCCTGCTTGGCGATGCGAATGGTGTTCTTGCGACGGCCGTAGAAACCCTTGGCGGCTTTCATGACCTTCTTGTGCTTGGCGTGGGCGGTAACGCCCCTCTTTACGCGTGCCATGACATGATCTCCTTAAATCTGTTCCGGGTTCCTGCGATCACAGGCCGTAGGGCATGAACTTCTTCACGATCTTCGTATCGGGATCGGAAAGAACCATCGTGCCGCGGGCATCGCGGATGAACTTGTTGGAACGCTTGATCATGCCGTGGCGCTTGCCAGCGGCTGCGACTTTCACCTTGCCGGTGGCGGTTACCTTGAACCGCTTCTTGACAGAAGACTTCGTCTTCATCTTGGGCATTTTGCTTCTCCGTTCTTTCGCCTGCGTCGATCTGCGTAAAAAGCGCGCCGGGTGGCGTCGGCTTCTCACAGTGTCGCGCATGCGCATTTCAGCATTAGGGACCGCCACGGCATGCCCTGCCGGCCGGTCCAGGAACGCGGCCTTATAGCGGCGGCGGGCGGTTTGCGCAACTCCTGATTTGACCGCGTGGCGGCGCCGGCTCAGTAGAGACGGAACAGTATGGGCAGCAGTCCGAGATCCTGAACATACTCCACCAGCTCGAAGGCCGGCATGGCCAGGAAGAAGATCAGCCGTCCCGCAGCGTGCCATAGAGCCGCTCGGGCAGAATGGTCAGTGTCTTTGGATCGTGGAAGAGCTTCGGGTTCGGGATGAAGCCCGGCACGCGTGCCAGATAGGCCTCATAGGCCTCGCCGAATGTTTCGCGCAGGTGGTGTTCTTCCCGGCGTGTGGTGATGCTGAGAATAAAGGCCGCCAGCACGCCGCAGATCGCCGCAGCCACCATGCTTCCGGTCTGGGCGCCGACCCCCATGGCTCCAAGGGTGGAGAAGAGATAGAGCGGATTGCGCGTCATGGAATAAGGTCCATCCTGCACAAGTTCCGCAGCCTTGCGCCCGCCAATGTAAAGCGTGCACCAGAGTCTGCCCGCGATGGCGATGCCGATCAGACCAAGGCCCGCGATCTCGATGATCTCCTCGATATCGATGCCGAGAGGTTGATAGTGCGCCCAGCCCGAGTGGAAGAAGAGAACGAAGCCACATAGCAGCGCCGCGATGAGCCAGAAACTCGCGATGCGCAGGCGCTGGAACTGCCCCAGCGCAATTTGATGGATCGACATTCTCATATCCCCGGATGATGGTTTGCCACAGCGCCGTGCATGCTCCTGGGCGCACGGGGCCACGCGTAGGGAAAGAATGCGGCGCATTTGCGAAAGAAAAAGCCGGAGCGAGCCCCGGCTTGTTGTCGTGTTGGTGTGCGTCTTTAAGGGCGCAGTGCCAATCAGGTGGTGCGCGGCGCCAGGACCATCATCATCTGACGGCCTTCGAGCTTCGGCTCGGCTTCCACCTTTGCGATGGGCTCGACCTCTTCCTTGACACGGTTGAGGAGCTGCATGCCGAGTTCCATATGCGCCATTTCGCGGCCGCGGAAACGCAGCGTCAGCTTGACCTTGTCGCCAGCCTCGAAGAAGCGGCGCACGGCCTTCATCTTCACCTCATAATCATGGGTGTCGATGTTCGGACGCATCTTGATCTCCTTGATCTCGATGGTCTTCTGCTTCTTGCGCGCCTCGGCAGCCTTCTTCTGGCTCTGATACTTCATCTTGCCAAGATCGGTGATCTTGCACACGGGCGGCTTGGCGTTGGATGCCACCTCGACCAGGTCAAGGCCGGCTTCCTCGGCAAGACGCAGGGCGTCTTCCGTGTCGAGAACGCCACGGTTGTTGCCTTCGTCGTCGATGAGCTGAATCTGGGGAACCCGGATGTCGCGGTTTGCGCGCGGGCCTTCTACTTTCTGAGGCGGCGCTTTGAATGGTCTGCGAATGGTCGTGATCTCCTCGAATTGTTAAATCACTGGTTACGGCATTGTCTTCAGGCCGAGGCGTATGTCGTCTCGGCAGGTGAAGTGTCAATAGCATATAAGGTCAAAAGAATCACGTTTCTCGTTTTGCCTGAATGGGAATGCGTGTGATCGATGGTTGGTTCCGGCATGGGAGACAGTTGATGAATGACGGCAGGGCGAGCTTTCTGACGATCGGCGAGACGCAGATCGCATACCGGCGTCGGGAGGGCCGCGCACCGGGCGTCGTCTGGCTGGGCGGCTACAAGTCCGACATGCTCGGCACCAAGGCCGGGGCGCTGGACGCCTGGGCCGCTGAACAGGGGCACGCCTTCCTGCGGCATGATTATTCCGGTCACGGTGAATCCGGCGGTGCATTCATGGATGGCACGATCTCGCTATGGCTGGAGCAGAGCCTTTGTGTCCTCCGGGCTCTCACGAAAGGGCCGCAGATCCTCGTCGGATCGTCCATGGGGGCGTGGATCGCGCTCCGCATGGCGCAGGAACTGCACCGGGCAGGTGAGGGCGACCGTCTCGCCGGCCTTCTGCTTCTGGCTCCCGCTCCCGATTTCACCAGCGAACTGGTCGAGCCCAAACTGTCTGACGCAAATCGGCGGGAGCTTGAGGAGAAGGGCTATATGGAAGAACCTTCCGAATATTCCGACGAGCCCTACATCTATACGCGCGCGTTGTTTGAAGACGGCAAGCGCAACCTGGTGCTCAATGGCATTCTCGATACCCACTGCCCCGTCCATATCCTTCAGGCAAGGCCGATCCCGATGTCCCCTTCACCCATGCCATGCGGCTGACCGAGCATCTGCCGGCAGACGACGTCACCCTGTCGCTCATTGGCGACGGCGACCACCGGCTTTCCAGACCGCAGGACATAGCCCTGATCCTGCGGTCACTGGAAGGTTTGGTGGACCGTGTCGTTTAGCCCGGTTGCCGGGATGTCGCGGAACTGCGCAAATAAATATCGAAAAAACAATGATTTGCGCGATTCTCGTTTATCAATTCCTTGAATCTGGGAAAACAGCACCCATCTCGAAATCATGCAGCTTCCCGGGGGTTGCATGCTCAAGGAAAGGAACGGGTGAACATGACAAATTCTGCGCTTATCCGTCCCGCCTGGACGCCTGCGACGATTGCTCTGATGGTGGTGGGTTTCATGGTGTTCTGGCCGCTCGGCTCGCCATGCTCGCCTACATTCTGTGGGGTGACCGGCTCGGGGAGTTCAAGAAGGACGTGAACCGAAAAACCGATGAAGTCTTTGCCGGCTGCCGGCGTGCATCAAAACGCCATGCGTTTACAGGCAACGTTGCCTTTGACGACTGGCGCACGAAAGAGCTGGAGCGCCTCGCCGAGGAACGCCGCAAGCTTGACGAGATGCGCGACGAGTTCGACGATTATATGCGCGAGCTGCGCCGGGCCAAGGATCAGGAAGAGTTCGATCGTTTCATGAACGAACGCAACAAGGGTCGCAAATCGGGCCGCGGCGAGTCCGTCCCGGATGTGACCGACGAAGACTGATCTGTTGGATGGCAGGTAAACGGTTGAAACGGCATCTCATTGAGGTGCCGTTTTCTTTGCGCGTTTTTCTCCGCGAATCGCTTATCCTTCTCCAATGGCGCTTGGTTTCCTCAACAAGATGATCGGGCTGAAAGTGGCGGCTCCTCCGGCCGAGCGCATGCACCGCGTTGCCGGGCGCGAACTGCCGCTGCGCATTGTCGAAAATGCCAGAGCAAGGCGTCTCACCCTGCGCATCGAGCCGGGTGGGCGTGGGCTTCGCGTTACCGTGCCGCGGGGTCTCTCCCGCTCCCGCGAGGTTGAAGAGTTTCTTGACCGCCACACCGGCTGGCTTGAGGAAAAGCTTAAAAAACTGCCTGAGCGTCCTCTGGTCCGGCCGGGCATCAAGATCCCTGTGCGTGGTCTGCCGCATCTCATCGTGCACGATCCTGCGGGTCGGGGTGCCGCGCGGCTTGTCGTGCAGGAGGGGGGCCCTGTGCTCATTGTACCGGGTGATGGGGAACGCCTGCCGCGCCGGGTCGCCGATCTCCTGAAGCGCGAGGCCAAGCGCGACATCGAGGCGCTGGTGGCAAAACATACCGCATCAATCGGCAAACGCGCCCGCGCCATCCGCTTCCGTGATACGAAGAGCCGCTGGGGGTCATGCACCTCCGACGGTGCGCTCTCCTTTTCCTGGCGCATCATGATGGCCCCGCCGCTGGTGATCGACTATCTGGTCGCCCATGAGGTTGCGCATCTGAAAGAGATGAACCACGGCGCCCGCTTCTGGAAGCTCTGTCGCGAGCTCTGCCCTGAAACCGATCGCTGCAGGGACTGGCTGAAGCGCAACGGCACCGCCCTGCAGGCCATCGGTTTCGAGTGAGCCACGGTCGCGCCAGGCAGGGGCGCGGGTTTCTGGGGCGTTGGGCGCCTGGCGCGACCGCCTCCTGCCTCGACTCCGCCGCCATTTCGTGCCACTTCCCTGTTATGACACTCGACGTGAAAATCTGCGGGCTGAAGACCGAAGATGCCATGGCGGCAGCACTCGATGGCGGTGCGAGCCATATCGGCTTTATTTTCTTCGAGAAAAGCCCTCGCCATGTGGAGGCCGATACGGCTGCAAGCCTGCGAAAAGCAGCCCTTGGCCGCGCAAAGGCTGTTGCCGTCACGGTCAATGCCGATGATGCGGGACTGGATGCCATTGTGAGCGCGGTCCGGCCTGATATTCTGCAGCTTCATGGCGGTGAAAGCCCGGAGCGTGTCGCCGAGGTGAAAGCGCGCTACGGCCTGCCGGTGATGAAGGCGTTCGCCATCCGCGAGGCGACCGATCTGGAGCGGATCGCGGCCTATCGCGGCGTCGCCGACCGTTTCCTGTTCGACGCCAAGCCGCCGAAAGGATCCGAGCTTCCCGGCGGCAATGGTGTGTCCTTCGACTGGCAGCTTCTGGCGGGCCTTGACGATACTGTCGATTACATGCTTTCCGGTGGCCTGAATGCGGCCAATATCGGTGCGGCTCTGAAAGCCGTGTCGCCGCGCGGAATAGACATTTCGTCTGGCGTTGAAAGCGCGCCCGGCGAGAAAGATCCGGAACTGATACGCGCGTTCTTCGCCGCCGTCCGGCTGGCGCTTGAAACCGACACGGCTCCGGCATGAGGAGAACGCCTTGAACAAACCGGCAGAACCCAATTCCTTCCGGATCGGCCCTGACGATGAGGGCATGTATGGGATCTTCGGCGGCCGGTTTGTGGCCGAGACGCTGATGCCGCTGATCCTCGATCTGGAGAAGCACTGGAACGAGGCCAAGGACGACCCGGCGTTTCGCGCCGAGCTTGAGCATCTGGGCCGTCATTATACGGGCCGCCCCTCGCCGCTCTATTTCGCCGAACGCCTGACCGAGCATCTGGGCGGCGCGAAGATCTACTTCAAGCGCGAGGATCTGAACCACACCGGTTCGCACAAGATCAACAACTGCCTCGGCCAGATCCTGCTCGCCAAGCGCATGGGCAAGACCCGCATCATCGCCGAGACCGGCGCCGGCCAGCATGGCGTGGCCTCTGCCACCGTGGCCGCCCGCTTCGGCCTGCCCTGCGTGGTCTATATGGGCGCGACAGACGTGGAGCGGCAGAAGCCGAATGTCTTCCGCATGCATCTTCTGGGCGCCGAGGTGAAGCCGGTCTCTTCCGGCCACGGCACGCTGAAAGACGCCATGAACGAGGCACTGCGCGACTGGGTGACCAATGTCGAGGACACCTATTACCTGATCGGCACCGCAGCAGGCCCGCATCCCTATCCCGAACTGGTGCGCGACCTGCAATCGGTGATCGGCACGGAAGCGCGCGAGCAGATCCAGGAGCTCGAAGGCCGGCTGCCCGACGCCATCGTGGCGGCAGTGGGCGGCGGCTCGAACGCCATCGGCCTGTTCCACCCCTTCCTTGATGACCGCCAGGTGGAAATCCACGGCGTCGAGGCCGGCGGACACGGGCTGGAGGGTGACGAGCACTGCGCCTCCATGACGGCGGGCCGCCCCGGTGTGCTGCATGGCAACCGCACTTATCTTCTGCAGAATGACGACGGGCAGATCCTCGACGGGCATTCGGTCTCTGCGGGGCTCGATTATCCTGGCGTTGGGCCGGAGCACAGCTGGCTGAAGGATACGGGCCGTGTGATCTATTCGCCCATTCTGGACGATGAGGCGATCGAGGCGTTCCAGATGACGACGCGTCTTGAGGGGATCATCCCGGCGCTGGAATCGGCCCATGCGATTGCCCATGCGATCAAGCTCGCGCCGACCATGGGCAAGGACCAGATCATGATCGTCAATTTCTCCGGGCGCGGGGACAAGGACGTCCACACCGTTGGAAAGATGCTCGGCATGGAGATGTAAGCATGTTCGAAATCTATCGCTCCAAGCAAAACCTGCACCACTACGTGGCCATTCGCCAGGACGACGATAGGGAAAATCCGAAGGGGATAAGGGAGAGCCAGAACCTTGCTTTCCTGACCCATGTGGCCGATGACGGCGCGCCGCGCATCGCCTTCGACCCTGAAGAGGCGAAAAGCCGGATCGAGCGCGATGGCTTCTATGCCTTTGCCGTCACCATTGAAATCCGCGAACACGCTGAGGGATAAGCTGGTCGCATTGCATTGCCGCGTTCGTGATCGAGCGTAGAGGCCGCTGCAACCGCAAGGACTGCAAGACGGCGTGGGGGCGCCGCGCTGGACGTACGAGGACCCGGAACCATCATGATCACCCGCATTGACCGCCGCTTCGCGCGGCTGAAGGAAGAAAACCGCCCCGCACTCGTGACCTATTTCATGGGCGGCGACCCGGATTATGAGACCTCGCTCTCGATCATGAAGGCGCTGCCTGCGGCCGGCAGCGACGTGATCGAACTGGGCATGCCCTTCTCCGACCCCATGGCCGATGGCCCGGCCATTCAGGCCGCCGGCCTGCGCGCGCTCAAGGGCGGGCAGACGCTGGCGAAAACGCTGCAGATGGCACGTGACTTCCGCCGGGATGACGACGACACGCCCATCGTGATGATGGGCTATTACAACCCGATCTACATCTATGGGGTTGAGCGCTTCCTCTCCGACGCGAAGGAGGCCGGCATTGACGGGCTCATCATCGTCGACCTGCCGCCGGAGATGGATCAGGAGCTTTGCGTTCCAGCCATCAAGGCCGGGCTGAATTTCATTCGCCTTGCAACACCGACGACCGACGAAGAGCGGCTGCCGAAGGTGCTGGAGAACACGTCGGGCTTCGTCTATTACGTGTCGATGACGGGTGTGACGGGCTCGGCCCTGCCGGACACGAACAATGTTTCGGCGGCGGTTTCGCGCATCAAGGAACACACGGATCTGCCGATCTGCGTGGGCTTCGGCGTGAAGACGGCGCGTCAGGCCAGGGCGATTGGCGAGGCGGCGGACGGTGTTGTGGTCGGCAGCGCCATCGTTGCGGCCATCGCGCAGTGCTATGACGCGAACGGCAAGCGGATCGAAGACCCCGCAGAGGCCGTCGCAACTCTTGTGAAGGGGCTGGCGGACGGCGTGCGGGAAGCGCGCCTTGCTGCTGCCCGATAATTGGCGCATCCTCGGTATGCGGTAAGAAAAAAGGCATATGGAATGAACTGGATCACCAGCTATGTGAGGCCGAAGATCAACTCGATGCTCGGCCGCCGGGATATGCCGGAGAACCTCTGGATCAAGGATCCCGAGACCGGCGAGATGGTCTTTCACAAGGATCTGGAAGACAATCTCTGGGTCATTCCCTCTTCCGGTCACCATATGAAGATTTCCGCCCGCGAGCGGCTGAAAAGCTTCTTCGACGGTGGCGAATACGAGGCGCTGGAAAGCCCGAAGGTCGTCACCGACCCGCTGAAATTCCGCGACGAGCGCCGGTATACCGAGCGCCTGCGCGATGCGAAGGCCAAGACCAGTATGGAAGATGCCGTACTGAGCGGCGTTGGTCGTGTTCAGGGGCTGGAGCTGCTTGCCACGGTTCAGGATTTCGCCTTCATGGGCGGCTCGCTCGGCATGGCCGCCGGCGAGGCCATCGTTCGCGCTTTCGAGACGGCGGTGGAGCGCAGGCTCCCGCTGGTGCTCTATGCGGCCTCGGGCGGTGCGCGCATGCAGGAAGGCATCCTCTCGCTGATGCAGCTGCCGCGCACCACGGTCGCGCTCGACCGGCTGAAAGAGGCGGGGCTTCCCTACATCGTCGTGCTCACCAACCCCACGACCGGCGGCGTGACGGCCTCCTACGCCATGCTGGGCGATGTGCATATTGCAGAGCCGGGTGCGCTGATCGGCTTCGCCGGCCCGCGCGTGATCGAGCAGACCATTCGCGAAAAGCTGCCGGAAGGTTTCCAGCGCGCCGAATACCTGCGCGATCATGGCATGGTCGACATGGTCGTTTCACGGCTGGAGATGAAGGAAACTATCGCCCGTCTGCTGAAAATCCTCTTGAAGGAAAAGGCAGACGCCGCGCCCGATATGCTGGAAGACGAAGCATCGGACGACGCCGAAATGGGGCCGGTGCCCGTCGAGGCTGCGGAAGCGCCAGCCGAACAGCCGAAGGCATGAGCGGTTAAAAGTTTGCCGGCTGAAAACCCCACCCTTCGGGCAGGATTCTGATGACCACTCTCTCCGCCGAGCGGGAAATCGAGCGTCTTCTGTCGCTCCATCCCAAGGGATTCGACCTTTCGCTTGAGCGCATCACGCGCCTGCTCGAGCGGCTGGGCAATCCGCATCTGAACATGCCGCCGGTCATCCATGTGGCGGGCACGAACGGCAAGGGCTCGGCCACGGCCTTCGCGCGCGCCGTGCTGGAGGCGTCGGGCCGCATAGTCCACGTCCACACTTCGCCGCATCTGGTCAACTGGCACGAGCGCTACCGGCTGGGTGCGGAAGGCGGCGGAAAACTGGTTGAGGATGCCGTTCTGGCCGATGCCGTGGCGCGGGTGGCCGAAGCGAATGAAGGCGAAAAGATCACCGTCTTCGAGATATTGACGGCGGTGATGTTCGTGCTCTTCTCCGAGCATCCGGCGGATGCCGCGATTGTCGAGGTCGGGCTTGGCGGCCGCTTCGACGCCACCAATGTCATACCCCGACCTGCCGCCAGCCTGATCATGCCGATCTCGCTCGACCACGAAGCCTATCTCGGCGATCGGGTGGAGCTGATTGCCGTCGAGAAGGCAGGCATCATCAAGCGGGGCTGTCCGGTCGTCGTTGGCCAGCAGCCCTTCGATGCGGCGCGCGAGGTGCTTGTCGACACCGCGGAAAGACTGGCCTGCCCGCTCACCGTCTATGGCGAGGATTTCCTGGCATTCGAGGAAAACGGCCGCATGATCTATCAGGACAATGATGGCCTGTTCGACATGTCACTGCCGCAGCTCGCGGGCCGGCATCAGATCGCCAATGCGGCGGCGGCCATCGCCACCGTCAAGGCGGCGGGCTTTCCTGTTGGCCTGCGTTCGGCCGAGGCGGCGATGGAGCGCGTTGTCTGGCCCGGCCGTTTGCAGCGCCTGCCAAAGGGCGCGCTTTCGGAACTCGGGCCCGAAGGGGCGGAGATCTGGATCGATGGCGGCCACAATCCCGGTGCCGGCGAGGCGATTGCCGAGGCACTGGCTTCGGAGGAAGACCGCTCGCCGCGCCCGCTTTTCCTGATCGCCGGCATGATCAACACCAAGGACCAGACCGGTTACTTCCGTGCCTTTGAGGGCATGGCCCGCCATGTCTATACGGTTCCGGTGGATGCGAGCGATGCCGGTGTGCCCAACGCCGAACTGGCGGCGCGCGCCATGGAGGCGGGGCTTTCGGCCGAGCCGGTTCATTCGGTGGTCAATGCGCTGAAGCTTCTGCGGGACACGCTGGATGCGGGCCGCGACGGCACCGAACCCCCGCCCCGCATCCTGATCTGCGGTTCGCTCTATCTGATCGGCGCGGTTCTCGCCGAAAACGGCACCCCGCCGCGCTGAAGAGACCTCATGAACGTCCATGCGGCCTTCGCTCTGCCAGAAGGCGGTGAAGGACGGGTCGAGGCGCGGCTCGCCCGACTGGCGCGCGGCTAGCAATATCTCCACATCGTCACTTTCGAATGCCAGTCTGGCAGTCGTGAGAGCCCACCGTCGTCGATGCGGCCGGCCAGCGTGACTGGCGCAGGCATCACCGGCACGCGGCCATTGATCGCGATCTTCGTTTCGTATCCATCAGCAGGTTTCATTTGCCGCGCACTATGATACGAAATGAAATTGGAATAGGATTCCAAAAACGGAGGAGAAGCATTTTGAGCGTGACCAGGTGGGAGGATGACGCGTCGGTCTGGACCGGCCCGTCCTATGTGGATCAGAGAATCGCCTATCACCCCGATGTCGGTTCGGCCCCGGTCGCAGGGCGCATCATCACCTGTGTCGATGTGGTTGACTGGGATGGCGACGGCGGTCGCGATCTGCTTCTGTCCAGCTGGGACACATGCTATGAGGCCGCGTCTTTCTCTATCCGCAGATCGGCACGAAATCGGACGGCACACCGTTGTTGGGCCGCGAACGGATTGTCGAGGGTGTCCGTGGGTACGTCACCGCCGTACGCGATGGCGACCGCTTCCACCTCCTCTCCGTGTCGCGGATGCGCCGGCAGATTTACCTGTTCCCCAACATTGGCACCGCTCGCGAACCGCGCTTCGGCGATCCGGTGGCGCTCGACCTTGAGGCAGACTGGGTCAAGGGCAACGAATATTTCCATATGGCCCGCTTCCACGACATCGATGGCGACGGCGTTCCCGAGCTCGTTGTCGGCACCGATTCATGGGACGACTACTGGCCGAACGGTCTGGAATGGAACGATGTCGGCTATCGCGCCTATGATGCAGCGGGCCGGTGGCTTGGCGGGCCGCTGCGCGGTTTCCTCTATGCTTTCAAGAACACGGGAACACTGAGCGCACCGGAGCTCGGCCGCGGAAGACCGGTTCTTGGGGGCGAAACCCCGCTGGAGGTCTATGGGCAATGCGCGCCGGCCTTTGGAGATTTTTCCGGCGGCGGGCGCGACGCGTGGTTTGCGGCGAGTTCTGGAACATCCTGCACTTCGCGCGCCAGACCGGGCCTTTCGCCTTCGAGCAGCCGAGGCTGGTTGGCGATGCCGCCGGCGCCCCCGTGCTTCTGGATCAGTGCATTCACCTGCCCTGCGCCGTCGACTGGGACGGCGACGGGCGGCTTGATATTCTGGTTGGCGCTGAGGACGGCTATGTGACGTTCCTCCGCAACACGGGCACCGGTCCCGATGGGCAGCCGGCTTTTGAGAAGATCGGACGCGTGGAAGGCGTTGAACCTTCGATACATGCCGGCGTCCTGCCCTCGCCCGCCGCGCACGATTTTTCCGGCAATGGCCTGCCCGACCTCGTGGTCGGCAACAGCACGGGTGAGCTTCTGTTCTACGAGAACCTTGGCCCCCGGGAGGCCCCGGCGCTCGCACGGGAAGTCATGATCGAGGCGGGCGGAAAGCCGGTGCGCATTGCCGCCGGGCTAACGGGCTCCATTCAGGGGCCATCTGAAAAAATGTTTGGCTATTCCTGTCCTACGATCGCCGACTGGGACGGCGACGGCCATCCCGACCTTCTCGTCAGCGACGTCAACGGCCACCACAATTTCTACCGTAATGACGGGGGAACGGTACCGCCCCGTTTTGAAGCGCCGCGCCCGCTGACATGGCAGGGCAGGCCGCTGAAGACGGTCTGGCGTGTGCGTCCTGCCGTGATCGACTGGCTGGGCAACGGCCAGCTTCATTATCTCGCGCTGGACGAAGACGGTCTGTTGTCGGACTTCCGCCGTGCGTCAGACACCGAGCTTGCCGATAAGCGGCATCTGCGGTGGGAAGACGGCTCAAAAATGCGTTTCACGCAGGATGTCGGCGGTGGTCGCGGACGGGTGAAACTCTGCGCCGTGGACTGGACCGGCGATGGCCGGATCGATCTCGTTATCGGTACGCATGCGCGCGCCTCCGTGCCGCCCGGCCCCACCGGCCAGCCGCGCAACACGACCGGCCAGGCCGGTATCTTCCTGCTCGAGAACATCGGCTCCAATACCGAACCGGTCTTCGCCTTCCCGAAAGAGTTCAGGTTTCGCGGTGAGACGATCCAGATGGCCATGCACGTCGCTTCGCCCGAAGCCGTCGACTGGGACGGCAGCGGCGAGCTCGGCCTGCTGGTCGGCGTTGAAGACGGCAGCCTTGTGTGGCTGAAGCGGGAGGATCTCTCATGGTAGCCCCGGGCATCACAGTCGATGGATCGACGAAGATCATGGGTGTCATCGGCGACCCCATCGCGCAGGTGATGACACCGACGACGATCAACCCGATCTTCGCGGCCCGCAAAGTCAACATCGTGTGCGTACCGCTGCACATAAGCGTTCATGAGCTCGACACGGCCTGGAAGGGGCTCAAGGCACTTGGAAACCTGATTGGCTTCGGCATCACCCTGCCGCACAAGCAGGCGGCAATGACACTTTGCGACAGCCTTGAACCACTCGCCGAGCGAGTCGGGGCCGTCAATCTCGTGCGGCGGGAGGCCGATGGTTCCTTCAGGGGGTATCAGTTCGACGGAAAGGGGTTCGTTCGCGGTCTGAAAGGGCAGGGCCACACGCCCTCTGGAAGCCACTGCCTCATGCTCGGCGCCGGCGGGGCCGCGATAGCAATAGCCTTCGCGCTCGCTGAGGAAGGGGCCGCATCGCTGACCATCGCCAACCGTACCCATGCCAAAGCCGAGGAGTTGGCAGAGGACGTGAATCGAAAAATGGGCCGCTCCTTCGCGCGCGCCGGGGAACCCCGGCCCGAGCCCGGCCAGATCGTCATCAACGCAACGTCGCTCGGTCTTTCAGCCAGCGATCCTCTGCCCTTCGATACAGACCTTGTCGACGGGACGATGCTGATTGCGGAGGTGATCGCCAAGCCTGAAGTGACGCCGTTTCTGGAAGCTGCCCGGGCGCGTGGTGCACAAATCCATTCAGGCATTCATATGATCCGCGGGCAGGTGGACCTCATTGCCGCCCACATGGCCGAGGCACAGGCGAAGGTCTGACTTCAGAGCGGCGTTCCGGCCTCTAGTCCGGCCACAAAGCCGGCGATCAGTGCGATCTGGGCCTCAAGCATGTCGCGGCCATCGCTTGTTGCCGCGCCACGCTGGCGGGCCAGCGTCAACAATTCCGTATCGCGCGCCAGCGCCGCGATATCGGCTACCAGCATTTCCGGCCCCAGATCATTGAGATCGACAGGGAAAGCCTCTGCGGATTTCAAACCGACCGGCGTTGCGTTGATCAGGACGTCGATGCCCGCCAGATCGCAGGAACCCCGCTGCGCGACCGGTGCGCCCATCACGCGATTGACCATGTCGACGGTGAATCCAAGCGCGTCGTCATCAACATCGATCACCGCCAGCCGGCCGATCTGCTCGCCAGCGAGTGTGTGCGCGATGGCGCGCCCCGCGCCACCGGCGCCGACGAGCATAACCGACGCGCCGGCGAGACGGTCGCGATTAACGGCAAGTCCGCGCACGAAGCCCAGCCCGTCGAAAAGCGCGCCATGCATGGAGCCGTCGCCCCGGCGCTGGATGGAGTTCACCGCGCCGACAGCGGCGGCGGCGGGGGTCAGCTCGTCGCACAGGCGCGCGGCTGCGATCTTGTGCGGCACCGTCACGCCAATGCCTGCGACATTGTCCATCGCCGCAAAAACGCGCCAGGCGGCCTCCAGGGTTTCGCCGGTCACATGGAACGGAACGGCATAGAGATCGATCCCCTTTGCCGCGAACATCGGATTGATGAGGGTGGGTGTCTGGACCTGAGTCACCGGGTCGCCGAACACCGCATAGATGCGCGAGGCGCCTCCCAGATTTGGAATACTGTCGCTCATGATCCGGTCATCCTCCCGAAAAGATGCTCCGGCACCGCGCGAGCGCCGTGTCGAGGACAAGATCGGGGTCTTCCGCCCACCATCGATCCGAGAATATCTCTATCTCGACAGGGCCGGCATAGCCGGCAGCCTGCACCTGACGCCACATTCCGGCCAGGTCGATGATACCGTCGCCCATCATGCCGCGATCACGCAGGACATGCCGTGTCGGCACCAGCCAGTCGCTGACATGGAAGCCCAGTATCCTTCCGGCTGCGCCGGCGCCGGCGAGTTCTGCCTCCAGGCGTTCGTCCCACCAAATGTGATAGGCGTCGGCCACGATGCCTATCCCCCCGCCCAGCCGCTCGCAGAGAGTGTTGGCGTGACTGAGGCTCAGGATCACCGCGCGGTCGCCAGCGACCATGGGATGCAACGGCTCCAAAGCCAGCGTCATTCCGACCGCGCGCGCATGGTCGAGAAGCTCGCCGAGTGCGTCTTCGGTTTGTGCCCGCGCGCCGGAGAGATCGCGACTGCCTCCATGAGCCCACCGGAAAAAACCAGAACGTGGTCCGCTGCAAGTTCGGCAGCCATGTCCACCGCGCGCCGCGCGCGGTCGAGACATTCCGTTCGCGCCGCAGCTCCCGCACCCAGAAGCGGTCCCGCCCGATTGAAGCCGAATGTGGAAATGCCTGTGCGGGCCAGTATCCGGCGGGCTTCTTCAAGGCCGACCTTGTCGATCTCATCGCCCCACAGGGACGCGCGTGACAGACCACGAGCGGCGCATCCTTTAAGGAAGGGTTCAAGACCCCACCTCTCGCGAACGGTCGCTTCATTGAACACGAATTCAGGCAATTGCGACGTTTCAACCATGACTCTAGAATTTGTAGACGCCAAGTTTCTCGAATATCCGATAGATTCTTTCGGCATATTTCGAGAACTCGGGATACTCGCCCAGATGGGCCGGGCGCGGGCGCGGCAGGTCGATGACGATCTCCTCGACAATCGTGCCAGGGCTCTTCGACATCACCAGAACACGATCCGACAGGCCGACCGCCTCCTCGATGGAATGGGTGATGAACAGCACCGTCTTGCGCGTTTCAAGCCAGAGCATTTCCAGATCGTGCCGGATCTGCGTTCGTGTGATCGCGTCGAGCGCGCCAAATGGCTCGTCCATCAACAGCATTGAGGGATCGTGAACCAGAGCGCGCGCAATCGAAACGCGCTGGCGCATGCCGCCGGAGAGCTGCCACGGATAGCGGTTTTCCGCCCCCGAAAGGCCGAGCCGCTCGAAGAGAGCGTCGGCCCGCCCCCTGAGTGTGGCCTTGTCGAGACCCCGGATCTCCTGCTGCAGCATGACATTGTTGATGGCGGTGCGAAAATCCAGGAGCAGGTGATCCTGAAAGACGATGCCGATCTCCGAAATCGGAGCGGTGAGCGGCTTCCCGTCAATCTCCACCGAACCGGCGCTCGGCGGCTCCAGTCCTGTCACCAGGAGCATGGTCGTGCTCTTGCCGCACCCTGACGGGCCGATGATGGAAACGAACTCTCCCGGCTTGATATCCAGATCGATGGGCCCCAGCGCGTGGAATGCTGTGTCTCCACTGCCGAAGACCTTTGTCAGCCCGCGCGCATTGATCGAGGCGCCCGCAGCGCCTGCGTTGCCGGCTGGATGCGCCAGACCGGAAGGAGTTCGGGTTTTCATGTCTGCCTTCGTCATGTCCTTCATTGTCGCCTTGTGCGGGTTCAGTGTCTGGACCACGGCATCAGCCATTGCCCGATAATGCTCATCGCACCGTTGAAGATCAGCGCGACGATCGCCGCAGCTACAAGCCCGGAGAACATCAGTGTCATGTCCATAAACGCCGAGGCGCGCACGATCATGAAGCCCAGCCCTTTGTTTGAGGCGATGAATTCGGCGATGATGACGCCCTCGACCGCCTTCACCACGCCGATCCTCATGCCAGAGAAAATATGCGGCATTGCGGCCGGCAGCCGGACCTTCCAGAAGGTCTGCCACGGGTTCGCTCCCATGGACCGCGAAATGTAGAAGAGCCTCCGGTCAACCAGTCGGAAGCCCGACATGGAATCGACCAGAACCGGAAAGAAGCTCATCAGGAAAACGATCAGCGCGGCAACCAGCGGGCCTATGCCGAACCAGATGATCAGGATGGGTCCGATCACCGTCTTTGGCATGATGTTGAGAAACACGATAACCGGATAGAGTCCCCGCTCCAGGCGCCGACTGAAACGATTGCCAGCGCCAGCGGGATTGCCACCAGCACGCCAAGGGCGAAACCTTCCACGATTGTGAGGGAGGTCCAGAACGCGTGACCGGCGATCAATGCCCTGTCGGTGTAAAGCCGTGCCAGGAAATCCGATGGTTTGGGCGCAAGCCATATGGGCACTTCAAAGAAGCGAAGCGCGGCCTCCCACAATCCAAGCAGCAACAGCACCGCCACCGTCCCGATCAGGATGGAAGAAAAATACGAACCGCCGAATGCCGCCATGAGACGCGCACGCGTTCCCGTTTGTGCTGGCGTGATGGCAGAAGCTGTTTGCGACATGCCTACGAAACTTTCCGCGTGAGATTGATGCCCGGGCGCTGTGCGCCCGGACAGGATCCTGCGACCAACCAGCCTCAGGGGCAGGTCACCGGCGTGCCCGGCAGATAGTCGAGCGTGTAGTAATCCGTCACCGGCTTGGTATCGGGAAGGTTCATCGCCGACGTCATGACGCTGTACATCTTTTCCCAGGTTTCAGCGTCCGTCACGCCAATGGCGTCACCGGGACCGCCGGGACAGACCGATGCAAAGCTGAACTTTGCCGACTGAAGGAGGTTCTCCTTCGAATGCGCCGTCTCCGGGAAAATCTCGAGCAGGGCGTCGACTGCGGCTTCGGGGTCCTTCATGGCTTCCTGCCAGCCCAGTGCCGTCGCTTCGACAAAGCGCTTGTAGACATCCGGACTGGCCTCGAGCTTGTCCTCACGCGCCACCAGGGCGAGGCTCGCGATGGGAACGCCGTTGTTGTAGAAGTACATATTGCCGGCCTCGATGCCCTGCGCAGCCAGCGGCACGACGATGTTTTCCGGCGTCTGCGACACCGCATCGACCTGCTTGGATGTCAGAAGGCCGATAAAGGCGCTTTCCGCCGCCGAGACGATCTCCACCTGAGATTCTTCGATGCCGTTGGCACGCAGGAAAACCGGAATGAGCGGCAGCATGGCCGATCCCGGAGAGACCGCCAGCTTCTTGCCGATAAGATCCTTCGGTTCCCTGATGCCGGAATCGGCCAGATACTGAATGCCGAACTGGCCGGATTTCCAGATGGTTGCGATGATCCTGATCGGCGCGCCCTGCGCAGCAACATTGAGCGTTGCGCCGGTGTCGGCATAGCCGAGCTCCGTCTGCCCGGTTGCCACGAGCTGTGCGGCCACGGCCGATCCGCGCCCCTCCGTCAGGGTGACTTCGAGATCATGGTCCTTGTAGATGCCCCTGGCCTGGGCCACCGCGAATCCGAGATGCGCGGAATCGGCTGTCCAGTTCATTTGCATCTGGAGCTTGTCCTGCGCCAGCGCGGGAATGCTTCCTGCGAGCAATGCGAGCATTGCCCCCGCCGCCACATGCCTCAATTTGAACTGCATTCCTTCCTCCCTTTGTTTATCTTGATGCCTGTTCCTCGATTATGAACCGGTCAGCGCCGCCGCCAGGGCAGCAATGTCCTTTCGGCCAGTTCCATCCCCCAACTGAGCAAAACGCCGATCATCGAGCCGACCACGAGTACGGCGAAAATCAGCGACGTGTCGGAATCGTCCATCCCCCTGAGGACCAGATACCCGAGCCCGTTCTGCGAATTCATCCACTCGACGACGATCACCACCGTGACCGCAATGACGACAGTGATCTTGAACCCGGAAAAGATGCTGGGTGCGGCGGACGGCAGTTCGAAGAGCCGGAATGTCTGCCACCACGACGCACCGACCGAGCGGCTGAGGTAATACTGCCGGGGATCGATGGACTTGAACCCGGTGACGCTGTCGACCAGAATCGGAAAGAAGGTGATCAGCGCGGTAAGCAGTATCTTCGGGAAATCCGCGAACCCGAACCAGACCAGCATGAGCGGTGCGAGTGTGATCTTCGGCAGGCCCTGAATGAACACGACGAGCGGATAGAGCACCTGCTCCGCGAGCCGGAATTTCGCAATCAGATAACCGAGTACGACACCGGGAATTGCTCCCGCGACGAAGCCGTAGATGATCAGCCGTGTCGTCACCAGTGCGTGATAGCCGAGCCTCTGATAATCCTCGAAAAGGCGCGACAGGAATTGCGACGGTGCCGGCAACACGTAAACCGGCACATGCAGCGCCCGGACCAGCACCTCCCAGATGAGCAGCAGGCCGGCGAACCAGAGGACCGGCTCCAGAGAACGCTGCAATATCGAAATGCGCCGCATCATCTTGTGTCTCAAACTTCCGCCGGCGCATGCGGGCGCGGTGCCGCCATGACAGGCTTGTAACCGCGCTGACGGCTTCGCAGAGACCAGATTTCGGCAACTTCGGTGGCGGCCCTCTTCAGGGCGGTCGCCAGCTCATCGTATCGATCGGGCGTGATCCGCACGAGGGGGCCGGCAACGCTTATCGTACCGGCGACAGGCGCTTCCGGCCCAACTCCGTTGAAGAAGGGCACCGCCACAGCGCCCGTTCCTGCCTCGGCCTCCTCGACGGAAGTTCCGTATCCGCGCTCGCGCGTTTCGACGAGCCGAGCACGGAACTCATCGACATTGGTCGCGCTGTTGGGGCCCAGAGGCCGCCGCGCGCCGAAGCCGCGGGCGCATACAATGCGCAACGCCTCGGATTCGGGAAGTGTGGAGAGCCAGGCCTTGCCGTTGGCTGTGGCATGCAGAACGATCTCCTGCCCCATCTCGGGATCGTAGCGAAGGCCCGTGACGGCACCCTGCGCGCGGGCGACCCAGACGAGGTCCTCGCCCTCGACGATTGCCAGCCGGCAGTACTCACGTGTCTCGCGCGCCAGCTTGTCCAGAACGGACTGAACCACATCGGGCACCGCGCGGACATCGAGATTGCGAAAGGCGAGTGTGCTCATGCGAAGCGAAAGCGCATAGCGTTGGGTTCCACTGTGCTGCAGCACCCACCCATGCGAGACGAGTGTCGTCAGCGTGCGGTGAACTGCACTTGCCGGCATGTCCAGCCGATTGGCGAGGTCTGTCAATTCGATCGGTTCGCGCTCGCCCGCAAGGGCCTCCAGTATCGTTAGACAGCGGTCTACAGCGGCAACGGTCAACCATTCCTCCCTAGTCTAGAGCAGCTTATACAACATTTGATTCCAAATTGGAATAGAATTCCATTTTGGTGAAGTCGTGCAGACATCACGGCATCCGTCCTGGATATTCGACCGACCACACGATGCTGATCTGCCAGATATCCCAACCGGCGCAAAGGTGGAAAGCGAGATGCCGGTCTGGGCCGGTCCATTCTGTCAACGCCACTGGTCTGGGGTTGAGGTTTACAGATCCCCTGGGACAAGCGGCTTCTGAAAGCGGCTGTCAGCGAAGGCGATCCCGTCTCCGGCGCCGGTCTCAAAATTCCCGAACCAACACCTTTGGCTGGAGCTAAGAGTCTTAACTCTAGAACTGCATCTTGCCTGCCTGCCAGTCGGCGAGCATTCCCCGCATTTCCTTCAGGAAGAGCTGGCTGGCGACCTTGCTTGCCGTCGCCCCCATGGAGATCGACTGGATATCGAGCGGCAGGTCGGGCTCCAGCGGCAGTGTCACCAGTCCGTCGAGACCGTGAAAGGCGGCGGTGAACTCGTCGACTACGGCGGAACGCTGCATCGCCAGAACGAGATGGGGTACCGAGACCAGTGTGTTGCCCGTCACCGTGTTGTCGAAAGGCAGCCCGCGCTCCAGAAGCGCCTCGTTCAGCACACGTCCGATGGGGCCACGCGGGGTCAGCCCCAGCATCGGCACGGAGCTGAGATCCTCCAGCCTGACACGGTCCAGCCGCGTCAGTGGGCCGTCCTTTGGGCTGAGCACCACCAGACGGCCACGCCCCAGCGGCTCTGTGGATATGTCGTCAGCCTGAAACCTGCCGATGACGAGCCCGACATCGACCATGCCCGCACGTATCGCCTGAACCTGCTGCTGTGCGGTGCCCACATCCACGGCAACGCGCAGGCCCGGCATCGCATCCAGCACCCTGCGGAGTGCGGTGGGCACGAAATAGGGCGCGAAAAGCCCGACCGACATTACCAGAAGACGTGTGCCGACGCCCTTTCGCAGCGAGTCGATGCGTCGCTCCAGCCGGCTGATCCCGTCATAGAGAAAACGGCTCTCATTGTAGATGGCGTCCGCCTCGACGGTCGGGATCACACGCCCCTTGTCGAGCACGAAAAGCGTCAGGCCGATGGCCGCTTCGAGGTCACGCAGATGCCGGCTCACCGTGGGTTGCGACAGGTTCATCTGCCGCGCCGCTGCCGTGATCGACTGCCGCTCGTAGACCGCGCAGAAAACCTGCAAGCGCTGCAAAGTCAGTGGTTTCACGGCCGCGTAACCTCCCCGTCTTTCCGCCAGCCCATAGATATATACTATGGAATAGTGAAATCTTTTCTATTTTCTATTGCAAGCGCTTTCGCCAGATTTGTGTGAGCCATCGGGGAGGGGAACCCAAGAGCAATGCAGGCGCCGCTTATCATCGCATTCACCGTTTTCGGCCTCATGGCCGGCGCCGCCATTGCTTATGTCATTGGCGCTTCCGCGATCCTGACCTTCATTGCCGCAGACCGTCAGATGTATATGGCGGTGCTGCCCCAGCGGCTTTTCAGCCAGCTCGATGTGTTCGCCTTTCTTGCCATGCCGCTGTTCATCTTCGCGGGCGACCTGATGAACCGTGGTGGTCTGGCAACCGCGCTGATCGATTTCTGCATGTCTTTCCTCGGACGCCTCAAGGGTGGCCTGGGCCATGTCAACGTGATGACCTCGGTGTTCTTTGCCGGCGTATCGGGATCGGCTGTCTCCGACGCCGCCGCACTCGGCAATTCGCTGGTGCCCGAAATGCGCCGACGCGGTTATTCGCTCGACTACGCAGCTGCGATCACGGGCGCATCCTCGATCATCGGCCCGATCATCCCGCCCTCGTCCATCCTGATTTTCTATGGCGCGCTGATGGAAACGAACGTCACCGCGCTCTTCGCCGCAGGCATTCTGCCCGGACTGCTTCTGGCCGGCGTTCTGATGGCGATCAACGCCTATTACGCCCACCGCGACAACCATCCCGGCGGCCCGGGCGAAGACGTGCCTGCGTTCTTCCCCTCGCTTCTGAGGGCCCTGCCCGCCATGACCCTGCCGGTGATCATTCTCGGCGGCACGCTGTTCGGCTTCATGACGCCGGCTGAAGCGGCTGCAGTGGCCGTGATTGCGGCTCTGGTGGTCGGTTTTACCCATGGCAATCTCACCTGGAACCAGGTGGGCGCAAGCCTGCACCGCACGGCGGTGATGCTCGGCGGGCTGTTCATCATCCTGTGCGCGATCTCGACCTTTTCTTACATCGCCGCGCTTCTGCAATGGCCACAGGCCATCAAGGCGACGGTGGAAGACTGGAACCTGAGCCGCTGCAGTATCTGATGCTGATCAACCTGATCTTTCTGGTGGCCGGCATGGCGATGGATGTGAAGGCCGCCGTGGCGCTGTTCGCCCCGATCTTCGCACCTGTCGCAATCGCCATGGGCGTCGACCCCGTGCATCTGGGCATCGTGATCTGCTTCAACATCACCACCGGCCTTCTTTCGCCGCCGCTCGGAGGGGTTCTGCTGATTCTCGCGACCACGGTGCGCATGAACTACTGGCGGCTGATACGCGCCACCCTGCCCTTCTTTCTGGCCGAAGTCGCGCTGCTGCTGGTGCTCACCTATTTCCCGGAGATTTCTCTGGCCATTCCACGCCTTTTGGGGCTCGCCTGACGAAAAACGAAATAAAACGGAGGAGAAAAATGAAGTTTTTACCCAAAGCCCTCGCCATTTCGGCGCTTGCGCTCATGACCGCCGCTGCACAGGCCGCTGACATCAAGATCGCGATGAACGGCGCCGACGATACGGCGACCAACCCGGAAGCAGCCTTCGCCCACGGCTTTGCCGATGCGCTCAAGGGAACCGAATTCGAGGTCTCCATCTTCCCGTCCGGCACGCTGGGCTCGGAAAAAGAGCGTTTCGACCAAGTTGCCCAGGGACTTCTGGAGGTCAATCTCGCCGCCCTTTCCACCGGGTTCGGCATGTCGCCACTGATGAAGGGCGTACAGCTCCCGTTCTTCTTCGAGAACCGCGAACAGATCGACGCCGTGCTTTCTGAAACGGACATGCTTGAGCAGATGAACGGCCCGCTTCTCGACAACGGCGTGCGTTTCGTGGACGTCAATTACATCGGCATGGATATCGGCATTCACAATTCCAAGAAGCCGATCTCCAGGGTCGAGGACATGTCCGATCTGCGCTTCCGCGCGCTCAACAGCGAGCAGATCGCACTGCAGGAGGCGCTGGGCGCGACCGGCACGATCGTCTCCTGGTCGGAAGTGGCGAACGCCATCCAGACCGGCGTCGCCGATGGCTATTTCAACCCGCCGAACTCGGCCATCCGCACCGGCCACACCGAGTTTCTGAAGCACTTCACGCCCGCCGATATCACGCCGTCCTCGCGCATCGTTCTGATCTCGGAAGACTGGTACGCTTCTCTGGGCGATGAGGAAAAAGGCCAGATCGACGCGGCCCTCGCAGCCGGCAAGAAAGCCAACCGTGACTGGGTCAACAACTGGGCCAGCGAAGTGCGCGCGAAGCATGAAGCCGCAGGCGTGACCATCACCGAGCTGGCCGAAGGCGAACGCGAAAAGATGGCCGAGCTGGCGCGTGCCACCTGGCAACGTCTCTGCCCGACGACCAGTTGAGCATCTGGATTAAAGCCCGCGACTCCGTCGCAGACTAAGCAATGGCCACCCCCATGAAACACATCGCCAGATCCGTCATCCACATCAGCAACGGGCTCAATCGTCTGGCCACAGTGATGGCCGGCGTGGCACTGGTGATCCTCGTGGGGGCCGTCATACTGCAGGTCCTGGCGCGCTACGTGTTCAACCAGCCGCCGGCCTATACCGAGGAACTGGCCCGATACGCAATGATCTGGGCCGGCCTCATGGGGGCCACGATATCGTTCAAGCACCGGTTCGATCCGGCGCTCTTCACCGGTGAAGGCTCGCGGAGGGCGCTTCTCGGGTTCGCCGCCGCACTGATGAGATCGACCGTGGTTCTGATCTACCTACTGCCGATCCTCTGGTACGTTTTCTATGGCCCCAACATGAATCCGGCGCGCGGTTTCCTGCTGCGCCACAGCCGCACTATGGCCGACGCGCTGCCCTTCAGCACCTTCTGGGTCGCCGTGGCCGTTCCTATCATGATCGTCTTCATTCTCGTTCATCTCGCCGCCCGCTGGTGCGGCGATAACGGCGTGCCGCCAGCGGACAGCGACGCCACCTGACCTTCGACGCAACAATACAGGAGCCTTCCCATGCACGCTGATCTCATCATCCGCGGCGCAGACATCATCGACGGTACAGGTGCCCCCCGTCGCAAGGGTGATGTGGCCGTCTCCGATGACCGCATTGTCGCCACCGGCGACCTGAAGCACTGGACGGCCGGACGCGAGATCGAAGCAATTGGCCGCGTCGTCGCACCCGGCTTCATCGATCCGCATGTGCACCATGATGCTGCGATGCTCACCCAGCCCGACATGGAGTTCATGACGTCGCAGGGCGTCACCTCCGTTATCAACGGCAATTGCGGTTTCTCCATCGCACCACTGGTGCCGAAGGGCGAGATCCCGGCCCCTCTGCGCATGATCATTGAAGATGAAGCGCTGCGGTTTGAAACTTACGCCGCCTATCGCGACCGGCTTCTGGCGGAACCGGCAGCAGTCAATGCAGCCTGTCTGATCGGACATTCCACGCTTCGCGTGAACGAACTGCCCGACCTGAACAAGGCCGCCGATGCAGCACAGCTGAAAGAAATGTGCCGCAAGCTCGACCGTGCGCTCGGCGAAGGTGCAATCGGCCTTTCCACCGGACCATTCTACCCGCCCGCCCGCGCCTCTACGACCGAGGAGCTGATCGAGGTGGCGAAGATCACCCAGGCCCATGGCAAGCTCTATGTCACCCATATGCGTGACGAGGGCGACCGCGTGGTTCAGGGGCTTGAAGAGACCTTCACCGTGGGGCGTGAATCCTGCTGCGGCGTGCATGTCTCCCATCACAAATGCGCCGGGCTCGCCAACCACGGCATGTCGGTCACCACGCTGAAGATGATCGATGATGCGATGCAGGAGCAGGATGTGGGCCTCGACACGACGCCGTGGATTGCGTCGTCGACCATCCTCGATTCCGGCAGGCACAGGCAGGCGACCCGCGTGATCGTTGCGGAAAGCATTCCTTACCCGCAGATGGCGGGCCGAGACCTCTCCGACATCGCCGAGGAATGGGGCACCGACATTGACACCGCGCTCCAGAAGCTTCTGCCTGCGACCGGCATCTTCTTCATCATGAGCGAAGACGATGTTCAGCGCATCCTGTCCTACGAGCACACGATCATCTGTTCGGACGGTATCCCGAGCGGCAAGCATCCTCATCCCCGTGTCTGGGGCACGTTCCCGCGCGTGCTTGGTCACTATGCCCGTGACCTTTCGTTGTTCTCGCTGGAAGAGGCCGTGCGCCGCATGACCTCCATGCCGGCCGATCGCTTCGGGCTAGGCGGTCGGGGACGGATCACCGTCGGCGGCTTTGCGGATCTCGTCATATTCGATCCCGACACCATCGCCGAAGGTGCAACCTTCGAGACGCCGATCCGCCCGGCGGTGGGCATCGACCGGGTCTTCGTCAACGGGCGCGAGGTCTGGGTCGATGGGCAGAAAACCGGCGCACGACCCGGTCGCCCCCTCGAACAGACCGCCCCATGCATGGTGGTCTGATGGCAATCGCATCAGACGCCAGAGTACCAGAACTGCAATTTGCTTCAGCGTCTGATCCCCGGGGAAGGAGTTCAGACATTTGTGGGAGTGTTTTGGTAGAAGCTGCTGGCCTCAAATCAGGATAGCAGCATTAGCCGTTGCTGACTTAAGGCGGGCTACACCCTGCCCTTCTTCGTCGCAGTCAGGTTCGCGGGGCTACGCGCAGGCTCTCTCGCAAAACCAGCTTTGGCTCGAACGTGATGAGGCCGGCCTCGTCACGTTCGACCGCAGCCTGCATTGCGCGTTCTATGATGTGCTCAATGTCGGTGCGGATCGTGGTCAGCGGCGGAACCGCAAACTGCACCTCGTTCATGTCATCGCAACCGATCACCGAGACGTCTGAGCCCGGACGCCGGCCCATCTTGTGGCAGGCAGAGATGACCCCGAGCGCGATCAGGTCGCTGAAGCAGAGCAGGGCGATGTCGTCGGCCCTGTCCTCAGACAGAATGCGTGTTGCTGCCTCGAACCCGAAAGCGCGCGAGGTGGGACCATGAAGGATGCGCACGGGTTCGAGCCCAGCGCGGCGGAACTCGGACACTGCGCCTGCCTCGCGCAGTCGGGAAGCGCTTGTTTCCTGTCCGCCACCGATCCAGTACATGCGCCGATGCCCCGCATCCATCGCCGCTCGGGCCGACAATTGTCCGGCATGAAACTCGTCGCTCACCACCTGGGGGGCGGCAAAGCCCTCGATTGAACGGAAGAACAGCACCGTTGGCAGAAGCGGCTGGCCGTTTCTCACAAGAATCTCGTCCAGATCGGAGCGCGTGGTCCCATAGGCCGGGCAGAGAAGCAGAGCCTCACAACCGATCTGCAATGCCTGGCGCAAAAAGTCGGCCTGCCGCTCGCGTGATTCACGCGTGATGCCCAGAAGAAGCCTTCTGCCGCGGCGATGAATCTCACGTTCCGCGGAAATCAGCATGTCGTTGAAAATCGGGTTTGAAAGCTCTCCGAGGCAGACGGCGATCGTATTGTTGCGCGACATGCGCAAATCGGCTGCGCCCTGATTGTATATGTAACCAAGGCGGTCTGCGGCCGCCCGCACCCGGTCGAGCGTCTCCTTGGGAAATCGCTTGTCGCCGCGCAGCGCAAGCGAGACGCTTGAGACGGAGAGCCCCGTCGCCGTCGCGATGTCTTTTAGCGTTACGCGTGCCATCATCTGAGTGTCTTTGTTGTTGGTTCCCCTGCCTGTCAGCTTGTCGCCCGATCCGGGGCGCACGTCAATCGTTTCTCCAGCTCGGTCAATCGTTTTAATAAAACGATTGACCGAGCTTCAATCCCTATGTCATGCTTCTCTTTGAAGGAGAGGGTTTAGGCCCGCAAATCTTGGGAGAGAGAAATCATGAAAAGGACAATTGTGTCTGCGGTCGCGCTTGCTGCGACGGCATGGGCTTCTGCCGCTTACGCGGCCTGCGACTGGAAGCCGGAGCGGCCAGTAAGCGTCATCGTGCCGTGGGGAGCGGGCGGTACCACGGATACCAACACGCGTCAGCTCGCAACGATGCTTCAGCAGAAGTTTGACGTTCCTTTCAATGTCGTCAACCGCACCGGCGGCAATGGCGTGGTGGGGCATTCGGCCATCTCCCGCGCAAAGCCGGATGGCTACACGATCGGTGCTGCAACGGTCGAGATGAACACGATGCACTGGTTTGGTTTGACGGACCTGACCTACAGGGACATCACGCCGATAGCGCTCATCAACCAGCCATCAGCCAGCGTGCTTGTTTCCAAGGACAGCCCGTTCGGTTCCCTCAAGGAACTGCTGGATCACGCACGCGAAAACCCGGGTGAGCTGACGGCATCGGGAACGGCGCTCGGCGGTATCTGGCATCTGGCGCTTGCGGCATGCTCAATGCCGAAGGGCTTGAAGCCGAGACCATCCGCTGGGTCCCCTCCGAGGGGTCGGCGAGCGCATTGCAGGAGCTTCTGGCCGGTGGTGTCGACATGGTCACGCCTTCGCTTCTGGAAGGAAAGACGCTTATCGATGCCGGTGAGATCAAGGCGCTTGCCTATATGAGCGACAAGCCGAGCGAAGCGTATCCCGACGTGCCGCTCACTGCCAGGGAACTGCCGAGCGGCTGGACCCTGTCAGCCTACACCACCATCTCGGCGCCGGCCAACATGCCGGAAGACATTGCATGCAGCTATGAGGCAGCTCTCAAAGAGATCGTGGAAACGAAGGAATGGGCCGAGTTTCGCAGCAGCCTCGGCGCACCGGTTGTCTGGGGCGGCAGCAAGGAGCTGCTCGATCTCATGACCCAGTATGACGAGGGCCTTGGCAACACCGTCAAGGCAATCGGGATGGCCAAGGGTCAGTAACATGCAGTTCACCCGCGATGCGGTGACGGGCCTTGTCCTGATCGCCGCCGGCGCGGCCATGTTTGCAGGCGCGTGGGGGTTTGATCCCCCCGCGGGCACTGCATTCGGAGCCGGCTTCTTCCCAAAGATCGTTTCTTCCGGAATGGCCCTGTCTGGCCTGCTCATACTTCTCGGGCGTGAAAGGCGCAGCCTCACGGAGGTTATGCGGATCGACGGCCGGGGCGTTGCCCGCGTGGCGCTGCTTGTTGCCATGATCGTTCTTTACGCTCTGGCGCTGGACCCGGTCGGATTCCACATTTCCACCGTCGCTCTGCTTTTCGCCGCGACCCTGTTTTTCGGCGGTTCGCTGCCCTCAGCCCTTCTGCTTTCAGTGCTGGCGACGGCCGTGTTCCACTTCATCTTCTATTCGATCATGAAGGTCGCGCTGCCCTGGGGCCTTCTCCTGCCAGTCGCCTGGTAAGGCGAAAGGGTGGGAGTTTGATCCATGGACTTTGCAGCAATCTTTTCCCAGCTCGCAGACCCGGCGCTTTTGCTGACGATCGTGCTCTGCACACTTTACGGCGCTCTTGTCGGTGCCCTGCCGGGTCTCTCCGCAACCATGGCGGTGGCGCTGCTTGTGCCGTTCACCTTCTTCATGGACCCTGTGCCGGCCATCGCCGCAATCGTGGCAACCACGTCGACTGGAATTTTCGCTGGCGACATAAGCGGCGCATTGCTGCGCATTCCCGGAACGCCGGCCTCTGCAGCCTATGTCGCCGACAGCTCCACCATCGCCCATTCGGGCAGGCCGCGCACCGTTCTTTTTGTCTCGCTGTTTTCTGGCGCGGCCGGCGGGGTGATCGGCGTCATCGCTCTCAGCCTCGCTGCGCCGATGCTGGCCGGTTTCGCAACCAATTTCTCGAGCTACGAAATGTTCTGGCTCGCGGCCCTGGGTCTGAGCTGCGCCGTTTTCGTTTCGGACGCGCCGCCAGCCAAAACCTTCGCCAGCCTGTTCATAGGTCTTGCGATCGCCTGCGTCGGCATTGATGTCGCGGTCGGCATGCCGCGCTACACGTTCGGCCTCTACGATCTTTATGACGGCGTCAATTTCATCTCGGCAATGATCGGCTTTTTCGCGCTGACAGAGCTGTTCCGCGCGGCGCTTGAGCCCAAAGCCCCGCGTGCAGATGCAAAATCGCCAAAGATGGAGCCGCTCCGGCAGGCCATCGGCGATGCGTTGAAAGTGGTGCGCCAGCGCTGGGTCAGCGTGATCCGGTCCGGGCCGCTGGGCGTTTTCATCGGCGTTTTGCCGGGCGCGGGTTCCGATGTCGCGGCGTGGATCGCCTATGCGGTCTCGCGCCGCTTCTCCAAAACGCCGGAGAAATACGGCAAGGGGCATTATGAGGGGATCGTCGATGGCGGTGCTTCCAACAATGCCGCCGTCAGCGGCGCATGGACGCCGGCGCTCATCTTCGGCATTCCGGGCGACAGCGTAACGGCCATCGCCATCGGCGTTCTGATGATGAAGGGGCTGAACCCCGGACCCGACATATTCGAGCGCAGTGGCGATCTCGTCTACACGCTTTTCGGTGCGTTCCTGCTGGCAAACATTGCGATGGTTTTCACTGGTGCTTTGGCCATCCTGCTCGCCAGCCAACTCATGCGCATGTCAAAAAGCCTGCTCATGCCGCTAATTCTAGGCCTGTCTCTGATTGGCGGTTTCGCGGTGATGAACTCCGCTTTCTCGATTTGGATCATCATCACGCTCGGCATCGTCGGCTTTGCCATGACGCTGGGCGGCATCCCCCTTGCGCCGGCAATTCTTGGCGTCGTGCTGGGCAAGGTGCTTGAGCGGAACTTCATGACATCGATGATCAAATCCCAGGGCGAGTTTCTGCCCTTCTTCTCGCGCGATATATCGCTGGTTCTCGGCGTCGCGGCGATCCTGATCTGGGGCCTTTGCCTCTACCGAGCATTCCGGGCGATCATCCACCCGGAAAAAACTCAGCGAACCATGGAAAACGACGCATGACCAACCTTCTGAAGCAACGCCTCATGGCCGGCGAAACCATCGCCGCCACCTGGATTAACACCGGATCACCGGAAGCCTGCGACATCGTCGTCAATGCGGGCTGGGATGTTGTGGTCATAGACTGCGAGCATGGTGCCGCGCCGCTGGAAGACGGTCTCAGCCTGATACGTGTCGTGCAGGCGGCGGGCGGTCAGGCCGTGCTGCGTGTGCCGGATTCCTCCGACACCACGCTGAAGCGTGCACTGGATCGCGGGGCACAGTCGATCATTGTGCCGATGGTCAATTCGGTTGCGCAGGCCAAGGCCATTGCCCGGTCCTGCCTTTATCCGCCGAGAGGTGCGCGTGGTTATGCGGCTCCCATCGTGCGCGGCTCGCTTTACGGGCGTAAGGCCGATTACGCGCAGAAGGCTCATGAAGACCTGCTGGTGATGGTGCAGTGCGAGCATGTCGATGCTGTGGCACATCTGAAGGACATCGCCGCCGTTGATGGGATCGACATGGCATTTGTGGGCCCCAACGATCTGTCGGGCTCCATTGGCCTTCTGGAGCAGCTTGAACACCCCGAACTTAAGAAGCTGAAGCAGCAGATTGAACAGACCGCGCGTGAAGCCAATCTGCGTCTTGGCACGATCACCGGCGGCGGCCGCAGCTATGCCGAACTGCGCGAAGCCGGTTACCGGTTCATTGTCGGGCCGAGCGATGTGGGCCTTCTGTTCAGTGCCGCGCGCCAGGCTCACCAGGAAATGCTGGCCGAACTTTCGCCGGGTGCCAAAGCCGTTTCTCCCAGCCTGACCTATTGAGGAATGTCATGAAGAAGATCCTGAACGATCCGCAGAACTACGTCGATGAAATGCTCGATGGGCTCGTGGCGGCGCATCCCGAAATCTATGCCAAACCGGCGCACCGGATCATTACCCGCGCTGGCGAAAAGACCAAAGGCAAGGTGGGTATCGTGACCGGCGGAGGTTCGGGGCATCTGCCGGTCTTTACCGGCTATGTCGGCACGGGATTGCTGGATGGCTGTGCCATCGGCAACGTCTTTGCCAGCCCGTCAGCCGATCAGATGGCGGAAACGATCCGCGCGGTAGATGCCGGGGCCGGGGTCCTCTGTCTCTACGGTAATTACGGCGGCGATGTCATGAATTTCGACATGGCGGCAGAGATGGTCTCCTTCGAGGATGACATCCGCACGGCCTCCCACGCGGTCAGCGACGATGTCGCCTCCGCCCCGCGCGGAGAAATGGAGAAGCGCAGGGGCGTTGCCGGCATGATCTATGCCTTCAAGATCGCTGGCGCAGCCGCCGAACGCATGGCGGATCTCGACGAGGTTGCGCGGCTCGCCAGAAAGGCTTCCGGCAACGTCGTGTCGATGGGTATGGCGATGACGCCCTGCATCATCCCGCAGCTTGGAAAGGCGAGCTCCGTCATCGGCGATGACGAGATGGAGATGGGCATGGGCATCCACGGAGAGCCCGGCACCTGGCGCGGTCCGATCAAGCCCGCAGACGACATCCTTGATGAGATGTTCGACACTTTGCAGGCAGACCGTCCGCTCGGCAAGGGGGACCGCGTCTCCGTGCTGGTCAATTCTCTGGGCGCGACGCCCCATGAGGAACTGTACATTCTCTACCGCCGCCTCGCCGTGCGTCTCTCGGAGATCGGTGTGGATGTCGTCATGCCCCTGGTCGGGCGCTATGCGACCTCGATGGAGATGACAGGCGCGTCACTGAGCATTCTCAGGCTCGACGATGAACTGGAAGACCTGCTTGCGGCACCCGCCAACTGCGCTTTCTGGAGAGTCTGAAATGGAGATCACCTCCAACGAGTTGAAGGCGGCACTCGCCCGCATAGCCGAGCATGCGGGCGAAAATCGCGAGTTTCTGTGCCAGGCCGATGCGCAACTGGGCGACGGAGACCTTGGAATCACCGTTGCCGAGGGCTTTTCGGCCTGCGCAAAGCTCGACCTGAGCGACGACGTTGGCCGGGCCTTCTTCGAGATGGCCAGGACCTTTCAGCAGGTGTCTTCCTCCTCCTTCGGTACGCTGGTGGCCACCGGGTTGATGGCGGCAGCGAAGGCCCTGAAGGACAGAACGGAGTTCGGGCCCGATGAAATTGCCGGGCTCCTCGCTCAGGCACGCGATGCCATGCTGGCCCGGGGCAAGTCATCCCTGGGCGAAAAAACCGTTCTGGACGGGCTCGACGCCCAGGTTCACGCCCTTGAGGCCGAACGGTCCGGCGCCTTGATGGAAACCGCTGTGACGGCCGCCAGGGATACAGTCGAGAAGTTCACGCAAAGGCCCAATCAGGCTGGACGCGCGCGCATCTTTGCCGAAAAATCCGTAGGCCTTCCCGATCCAGGGCAACTGGCGCTTGTGGTGATAACGGAGGGGCTTCGCTGAGGCGGAACCGGATACCCGCCTCCACTCCCGTCGTATTTCGGATCAGGCCTAAAGGTGTGCGGTGTCGCGCTCCCGGTGCTTGAGCGCGGGAAGCTGCGGCTCTACACCATCCCCATCACGCCGCGGCGGATGAGATCGAGTGCGAGCAGCGTGAGGCCGATTCTGAACCAGCGCCGAAACGCCTCTTCCGGCAGTTTTTCCAGAAGCCTGCTGCCGTAAATGGTTCCCAGATAACCCGAAGCGATCATCAGTGCGATGAAGGGAAGCCAGCGCCAGAAGGCGAAGCCGGCAAGCGCGAATGCGATCACCTTGAGGGCGTGTTGAACGGTCATGCCGGCGGCATGGGTGGCGATGAGCGCCTTGCGGTCGTCGGGAATGAGCTGCGCGAAGAAGGCCGAGAGCAGCGGTCCGGTGGCGCCGACAAACATGGTGGCAAGCGCGAGAACCGCGCTGCCGGCAGCGAGGCCTGCTTGGCTGAGCCGCGCCGCGCCGGGAATTTTCGTCCAGGTGACGGCGATGACGAAGACGCCCAGAACGAGCTTCAACAGCGCGTCGGGAAGCTGCACCACGACATAGGCACCGATAGCGGCGCCGATCAGGCTGCCGACGATGAACGGCGTAGCGATCGAGAAGCGGATGTGCGGGCGCTGATGCCAAGCGCGGCCGGTGTTGGAGCCGAGCTGGACGGCGCCATGGACCGGGATGAGGGCTGCGACCGGAATGAACAGGCCGAGCAGCGCCAGCATGGCCACCCCGCCACCCACGCCGAAGGCAGCGGTCAGTGCTGAGGTGAAAAAGCTGGCGATGACGAGAAGAAGCGCCGGGATCGCGCCCAGCGTTTCCGGCAGAAGCGTCTCGAAGCTGCCCAAGGACCCGCCTTAAAGGAACTGTTTGCGGGTGAACTGGCCTGCCGGGCGATAACGCCACAGATAAGTGGGCAGAATGGCTGCCAGCGAGTGTTTCTGGATGCCAAGACCGTCGAGCGTGCGCCCGGCCGCATTCGCCTCTTCGGAGACGACATTGTCGGTCTTCAGAAGCTTCACCTGATCGAGGGTGAGCATTGGCTTTGGAAGAAGCTGCAGAATGCGGGCCTGAATGCGCGCAACGAACCAGGGCAGGGAAACGAACCACCGCTTGCGGTAGGTCGCTTCGAGCATCTCCTCGAGGCATTCGCGGAAGGAGAGCACTTCCGGCCCGCCCAGCTCATAGATCTGGCCGCCTTCGAGATCGCCATCGACCGAACGGGCATAGGCCTCGGCCACATCGCCAACATAGACTGGCTGGAACTTTGTCTCGCCGCCGCCGATAAGCGGCAGGAAGGGCGAGAAGCGCGCCATGTTGGCAAAGCGGTTGAAAAAGTCGTCTTCCGGGCCGAACACGATGGAGGGGCGGATGATCACAGCATCCTTGACGGTTTCCAGCACTGCCTGTTCGCCGAGAGCCTTGGTGCGGGCATAGTCGGAGTCGGACTCCGGATCGGCGCCGATCGCCGAGCCGTGGGTCAGCTTCGCGCCGGCGGCGCGGGCGGCTTCCG
>NZ_BAMP01000011.1 GCF_000615975.1 Nitratireductor aquibiodomus NL21 = JCM 21793
CGGCTCGGCTGCGAGACGGCTTTCGCTTTGCTGGTCGAGCCCATGCATCCGGCCGGATTTCGACACGATGTCGGAAAGCTCCTTCAGCGCGTTCACCTGTTCGGTGATGGCGTTGCGCATCGCCGAAGTGGACTGCTTGGCCTCAGCCGGCAGTTCTGCGATGCCGCGCTTCACGTCGCTGCGGGTCTGCTCCAGTTCGTTGCGAATTTCAGCGGCCGTGCGGCGGATTTCATCCGTGGCCCCGCTGAAGCGGCTGGTGGCCGCTTCAACGACTTCGGCAATCGACTGGCGGATGCCGTCGACCGATTGCTGCGTGCGGCCCTCGGCGGAGGTCAGTGTGCGCCCGACAAAATCTTCGAACGCATTCATCGTCCGCTCGATGTGCTCCGATTTTTCGGCCAGGCCGGAGGCGAGGGCTTCGAGCGCCTTCTGGCGGTCTTCGAGATTGCCACTCAAACCGGACTGTGCGCGTTCGAGCAGCTCGGATGCCGTTTCCAGCACTTTGCTGTGATCTTCAAAGCGGCTGGCGATGGCAGAAATCTCACGCAGCGTCCTGTCGGAGAAATCGGCCAGGCGGCCCGAGTTGGCATTGATGAGGCTTGCGGAATTGGAGAAGGTCTCCGCTGCCTTTTCCGCATTTTCGGCGAAGTTCGTGGCAGTGGAGCTGAGCCGCTCATCCACTTCGGAGAGATTCTTCGAGGCGGTGGAGATCAATGCCCCCAGACGCTGACCCGAAACGCCAAGCTTCTGCAGAAGCTCATCGATATGGCCGCTGAGGCTCGACTGCACGTGCTCGAAGGCCGAAAGCGCTTCATTCGTGCGGTTGGTGAGCGCGTTGAGGAGCGCTGCGTTCTCGGACTGCAGACGCTGCGTGGTTTCCGTCGTGATCGCTTCGATGCTTTCGCGCAGTTCTCCGCCACTGGCTGCGAAACGCTCCACGAGCGGCTTTGCCGTCTCGTCCAGAATACGGGACATCTCGGAGGTACGACCGGCGAGGATCGCATTGAGCTCACGGGTCCGCTCTTCCAGGTTTGAGACGGTCTCGTTCGTGCGCTTGCCAATGTGCTCGTCGACCGAAGCGAAGGTCTGGGCGATCGTATCGGCCGTGGAGACAAGGCGCGCCTGCGTTGTCGAGAGCTGCTGGTTGACATGCTGGGCGACCGATTCCGCGCTTTCGCGTAGGCGGGCGTCTGCATCGTTGACGCCGCCGGAAATCGCGCTCGCAATCATGCTGGCGCTGTTCGAGAGGCATTCCTGCAGGCTGGAAAGGGATTCGCCCATGGCGCTGGCGCGTGCGTCCAGCTCGGCCGAAGTCTGATGCGTGCGCGCGATGATGCGCTGATCGAAATCCTCGAAGGTTTTCGACAGATCCTCGGTGCGGGCCGCCAGTTGTTCGGTGGTCTGGTCAACGCGGGTGACGAGCTTGCGGTCGGCCGCGTCGAACGTGTCGGTGATCGCCCTTGTGTGCTGCGACAGCGTTTCAGCGGTCGATTCAAGGCGCGCTGCAATGCGGCCGTCAACTTCGGCAAATGTCTGCGCGAACACGCCTGCACGTTCGGTGAAGCGCGCGGAGGCGTCGTCGAAGGTGCGATCGATGTCCTCAATACGCGCGCCAAGCGTCGACGCGGTCTGTTCGGCACGCGCCGCGATGCGCTGGTCAGCGTCCTCGAAGACCTTGGAAGCTTCCTCGTTCAGCGTCGAGGTTGCCTCGATCACCTTGTCGCGCAGGGCGCCGGCGACCACGATCGCGCTGTTCTCGAGCGTGCTGCGCACATTCTCCACACCAATGGAGAGCGCTTTTTCCATGGTCTGGGTGCGCTCTTCGATGATCCCCGTCTGTTTGGTGAAGATCTCATTGACGCGCAGGGCCTCGTCTTCGATCACGGCATTGAGGGCCGAGCGGTGCTCGTCGATCTTGGCGATGTTGGCGTCGAGCGCCTGACCAAAGCATCCCGTGTCCTGGAAAGCTGCTGAACCTGCTCTCCGATCCCGGCCTCGAAGGTTGCGCGCGCCAGATCGAGCTTCTCCATGTCTTCGGTGAGCGCACCGGAAAGCCGCTGGTGCGTTTCTTCAAAGGCCTGGATCTGACGCTGTGCAGCCTCACTCATTCGCGACTGGGTGGCGTCGATACGCTCAATGCCTTCATCGAAATGCGCGGCCATCTGCGACCAGTTCTGGTCGAGACGCTTGCCGAATTCGCCGGCAGTGTTCTCCAGCATGATGCTGGTCGATGCCACGAGATCGGAGAGCTCGCTGCCGAGCGCAGACTTGCCTGCTTCGACAGCTGCCGAAACCTCGTCCTTGCCCTGTGCGAAGGTGCTGGCGATCTCCCGGGTGCGTTCGACGAGGGTTTCGTTGATGCTGCGCGCCCGCGCTTCCAGGGCCGAGTTGAGCTTCTGTGTGCCTGCGTCGAGCGCTTCGGCGCGGGTGGTGAACTCGGCAATGAGCGCCCGGCCACGTTCGGTGACGGCATTCTCGAGCTGGCCAAGACGGGTGTCGAATTCGCTCGACATGGAGTCGGTCGCCTCACCCAGTGAGGAGAGCAGCGCCGAGCTGCGGGTCTCAAACAGCGTGTTGAGCGAACGGGTCGTCTGGTCGGTACGCTCGGCAAGGGTTGCCATGCGTTCATCGAACAGATTGCCGAGCGTCTGCGCTGCGTCCTGGGTCTCCTTGGTGAGGGTGCCGAGGCGCGAATCGAGAACCTTCGTCAGGGTCTGTTCCGCATCCTGTGTATTCTGGCTGAACGTTGAGATGCGCGAATCAAGGACATTGCCAAGCTTGGTTGCCGCTTCTTGGGCACCATCGGCCAGAGCCGAGACACGCGAATCGAGCAGACCGCCGATCTTTTGCGTCGCCTCGTCGGTCCGCTCCGCCAGCGTCGCCATCCGCGTGTCGAACAGCGTGGCGAGGTTCTGTGTTGCATCCTCCGTGCCCCTGGTCAGGGACGCGATGCGTGTGTCGAGCAGGCTTGCGACAGCGTCACCGGAGGTGGTGATGCGTTCCGAAAGGCTCTGGATGCGGTCGTCGATGCCCTTATGCAGGGTGCCGCCGGTGCCATCGAGCTGCTTCAGCAGCGCCTCACTTGATGCGTTGACGGAGGCTGCAAGCTGCTTGGAAGCCTCGGCGATGGTCGCACGGATGCGCTCGCCGGCAGTGTCCAGCTCGTCCTTCAGGATTTCGTGCGCGCCGGCGATGGATGCGCGTACGCGTTCAGCGTGGCCGACAATGCCTTCACGTTCCGAGCCAAGCCCGTCAACCAGGTGGCGGATGCGCGATTCGTTCTCCGAATAGGCGCGCTCCAGTTCACTCACCTCGGTGTGGACCAAGGATTCGAGCTCGACGGCGCGGGTGAGGGTGCGGTCCATGCCGTCACCCATGGCCTGCACTTCACGGCGCACGGCCTGACCAACGGTCATGATGCGCTCATGGGCGAGGTTTTCAGGCTCGGCAAGACGGAAAGCAGCTTCCGCCATCGATTGCGCGGCAAGTCGCATTTCCTGCGCGCGGCGCACCATGACGGCAAATCCCCAGAACAGGATCACCGGAACGACAATGCCGACGAGCAGTGCAATCGCGTGCGGCGCCGCCAGAAGGGCACCGGTCGAGCGAATCTGCCAGAGCTCGGAGCCGTAAAGCATCTGACCGAGAAGAATGCCGCCGCCGATCCACAGGGCGGAGAGAACTGCGACGAGCCAATAGGCCGTGTTGGGTGCGCGGCGGTCGAATTTGCGCATGACCGCGCTGAAATCACCAGCCCGGTCGTCATTGGCGGGGGCGAATGGCTGGGAAGCGTTGTTCTCGGGCGCCGGGTCGACCGGTGTGAGGTTCTTGCGGTCGACAGGGGCGTCTTCGGTTTTCAAAGGCTTGGAGGCCGTGGCGCCTGCCTTGTCCGGCGCAGCAACGCTGGAAGCCGGAGCGGCCGTATTGGCACCCGGGGCGTTTCCAGCCGTTTCCTTGGCGGACGTCGAGGTGTCTTTCTTCTCGCTCACGGTGACCTTGCCGTCTCCGTTCTGGTCGCGGTTTTCGCGCGCGAGTTCCTCGGCTGCTGCAGAGATCTGCGCTTCCAGATCCTCCATGGAGGCAGCGATATCCAGGTCGCCATTCTCCAGACCGTCTGCAAGCTCCAGATCGAGGGCATCCTCGAGTTCCTTCGCAAAATCGCGCTTGGGTTGATTTTTCTTTGCTACTGTACGCGCCATACCGCCAAACCTCAGCTACTCTCAGCCGGAGCCTCATACGCAAACTTGAGGAACCTCGTACTCCGACACTATGCCCAAAATGAGCCAATCGTATCGTAATGGGACAAGAGCCTGTTGAAAACATGCAATCGGTCCGATGTGTAAAAGTTTAAACATAAGGTTAACGACGTTTTTGGTGAAAGCGTCGCTTTGAAGCGAAGCCGTTAACCCGTTGTCCATCCGGCACTAATAGTGTGTGAAGGGTGCCGTAGAGGAAGCTGGGGACCGATGCGCGGATCAAATCATGCCAAGCTTTTTGAGGAGAGAGATGTGTCTGCTGGCCCGACGCCGGTCGATCTGAAACACCTGTCGCGTCAGACCATGGGCGATCAGGCGCTGGCCCTTGAAGTCCTCGGCATGTTCCGCAGGCATACAGAAGGGCTCGGCGAGCGCATTCGCACTTCGGACCTTCAATCGAGGCGCGAGATGGCGCATGCACTCGTCGGATCGGCACGAGGGGTCGGCGCGATGGAAATTGCCGCCTGTGCTGCTGGTGTCGAAAAAGAACCAGCAGACGAGGAGAGCATAATGTGCCTGGTAAGCCTGATCCACGAAGCCAATGAATTCATTTCTGAATTAAGCTGATGCGATGTCGCATCCCAGCATACGGATTGCCTTTCGTCTCCAAAAACCATAAGTGATGCGCGAAACCCGGGGTGCAACGGGCCTCGCCGAAGTAGCGCGCTCCATCTCCACGCACCCGCATCAAATCCAAAAAACTGCCGAGTATCCGCATGCCGAAGATCACCTATATCGTTCCCGATGGCACGCGCTTTGAGGTGGATGCCGAAAACGGCTCCACGGTCATGGAGAACGCCATTCGCAATGCCGTGCCCGGCATTGAAGCCGAGTGTGGCGGTGCGTGTGCCTGTGCGACCTGCCATGTTTATGTGGAGGAGCGGTGGTCCGATACGGTCGGCCAGCCTGAGGCAATGGAAGAGGACATGCTGGACTTCGCTTACGAGGTTCAGCCCACCTCGCGCCTGTCCTGCCAGATCATCGTGCGTGATGATCTCGATGGTCTGGTGGTGCGCATTCCCGAACGGCAGGCCTGAGCAAAAGAGCCCGTGGCCAACTGGAAGCATCCGATGGCCGCAACTGCGCGGTGAAGCGTTCTAACCGGGGTTCCGTCCCTTTTCGAGCTGTTCCAGCCGGTAATTGAGCAGCCGCATCAGGCGCCATTCGAAGTTGCCGCTTTCGATGCGGTCGAATCTTGCCTGCGCCGCATCGTGTTCTTCGAGATTCTTCTGCGTCACCTGTTCGGCGCGCGCCTGAAGGGCTTCACAGGAAGAGCGCGGTGCAAGATTGCCAATCCCGTTTTCGATGCTGCGCGCGTAGCGTTTGGCAATTCCCAGATGGCTTTCTTCATGGCGCTTGATGTCTTTTGACAGCGTATCCCAGATGAGTGCGGTTTCCGGTCCGGCGCTCCTTCGGTTGCGCCAGCGGGGGAGGAAGACCCGCGCCTTGACCGAAACCCTGACGTTGGCGATGCGGCAGCGCCGGTTTTCTTCCTCGTAGGTTATCCTGGTCTTGAACTCCATCCGTGTCGCGCCGGGGTGTCTCTGCCCGGTGCTCTGCACATGCGGTCCACGCGAGCGGAGCTGTTCTTCAATTTCGCTCAGCGTTTTTCCGCCGATGGAGAAGTAGCTGTAGGTGCGTGAAATGTCGGCGCTCGCGGTGGGAAAGGTACCCAGTGCCAGCAGGGCGAGTGTCAGCGTGATGCGTCTCATGATGTCTCCGATCTTCACCCTGCGACGTCGGTTGCGCGATGACAAGCCCGGCGCTTCCGGTTTCCGAGTCGACCGGTCAAACACATTGCGGTTGATTTTGGCGGCAATGAGCCGCAAAAACGCCTGATTGTGATCCGGAGGCTGAAAGCCTGATGACTTTTCCTGTCTGGAAACTTGCGCATGGGCGCGAGCTCGCGCTCGGCCCCGACGCGATCATCATGGGCATTCTGAACGTTACGCCGGACAGTTTTTCCGATGGCGGTGCCTTTGTCGGCGTCGAGTCCGCGCTCCGTCAGGCAGACAGACTGATCGGCGAGGGGGCACGCATTGTCGATATCGGTGGCGAATCGACCCGTCCTGGCGGTGCGCCGGTATCCGCTGCCGAAGAGCAGGATCGGATTCTGCCTGTGTTCGAGGCGCTCGCGGGGCGCGATGACGTCCTTCTTTCCGTAGATACCTACCGGGCCGAGACGGCACGGCTCGCCGTCGCTGCGGGAGCCCATATCGTCAATGATGTCTGGGGGCTTCAGCGCGAGCCGGGCATTGCAGAGGTCGCATCGCAAAGCGGGGCAGGGCTCGTCATCATGCACACCGGCCGAGAGCGCGAGAAGCTTTCCGACGTGATCGCCGATCAGTTCTCGTTTCTGCGCCGCTCGCTGGAAATCGCCCGCCATGCCGGCGTTCGAGATGAACAGATCTTGCTTGACCCGGGTTTCGGCTTTGCCAAGGACACGCAGGAGAACATCGAGATCATGGCTCGTTTCGAAGAACTGGCCGGCCTTGCATTTCCCCTGCTTGTCGGTACATCGCGAAAGCGCTTCGTGGGTGCGGTCACGGGCCGCGAGAGCGCAGAAGATCGGGATATGGGAACGGCGGCGACCAGTGCGCTGCTGCGAATGAAGGGCGCAGCCGTTTTTCGGGTGCACGATGTCGCAATCAACAGGGATTCGCTGAAGGTAGCAGATGCTATGCTTGCAGCGCAGAGATAGGCCGGTGAGGCGATGATGTATGTAATCCGGATGAAGAACTGCGCTTTCTTCGCGCGTCACGGCGTGCACGACGAAGAAGAGCGCCTTGGCCAGCGCTTCTATGTGGATGCGGTGCTGACCGTGGAGCCTGGCCGTGCGCTTAGCGATGATTCTCTGGAGGGAACGGTCGACTACGGCGCGGCCTTCAAGGTCATTGAAGAGATCGTCGCTGGCAAGCGTCGATTTCTGATTGAGGCTTTGGCGCTGGAAGTGGCGAAGGCACTTGCTGCCCGCTTCCCGCAGATTGCGCGTTCTGAAATCACGATACGCAAGCCCAACGCTCCTGTTCCCGGAGTTCTGGACTATGTCGAGGTTTCCGTGGTCTGGCCGCAGTAGAATGCAGGACGTTTATCTGGGTCTGGGGGGCAATATCGGAGACCCGCGCCGGGCGATGCAGATGGTTTTGGCGGCCCTCGATGCACGGCACGATACGGAGGTTCTCGCCGTCTCGTCGCTCTATCGCACGCCCCCGTGGGGCAAGCTCGATCAGCCCGATTTTCTCAATGCCGTTGCCATGGTGCGCACCAGCCTTGATCCGCATACGCTCCTCGAGCAATGCCTGACGATCGAACGGGCACTCAAGCGCATACGGGCGGAGCGCTGGGGGCCGCGCCCCATCGACGTTGACATCCTGTTTTACGGTGACCGCACCGTGGACGATGCCGGGCTGACGATACCGCATCCGCGCATGGCCGAGCGTGCATTTGTCCTGGCTCCACTGACCGAGATTGCACCGGAGCGGGAGATTGGCGGAAAAAGCGCCAGAGCGCTCCTTGAAACGCTGGATCAGAGCGGTATGGAGCGAATTACGCCCGACGGAATGTGGTGGCGCGTCGATGGAGACAAAAAAAGCGGCTGAAAGCCGCTTTCTTCCCGAAAACCTGACGACATGATCGACATGGCGCCCACAAGGCACCAGCGATTACTGCCGGGCGATGGCTTCGATGCCGCCGGAATCCGTGCGCTTCAACTTCATTCCGATCACCGGAACCATATCGTCGTTCACCTGCACCGAAATAGTGATGTGCATCGTGTTATTGTCGCTAATGCGCGCGCGCATCGCACCGCTGAGCGATGAGCGGTGAAGAGCGAACACCACGTCGTTTCCGATCACCTTGCCGCCGGTGACATCAAGACCCTTGCCGGCCGCGCCATCGAGGAAGGTTCCGATGTAGCCGCCCTTTCCACGTACCACGCTGGCCTTCATGGGCTGCGTGAAGACCCCGACACGACAGCTTCCGTCGAGTGCCATGCCAATCTTCTTGTCGGGTGTGCCACCGTCGAAATTACAGACGAACTTCGTACCCTTGTATTTGCCGGCGACAATTTCGCCGGGACCGGACCAGCTTCCTTCTACGGACTGGAAAAAGCGCCGCTCCTTTTCCGAAGCTTCCGCCGTGCCGGCCAAACCGGAAATCGGGGCTGCTGCAGCGGCCAGAAGAGCGAGCTTGAGCGCGAATTTCAGCATGAGCTAAAGAACCAGATCAGGTTGAAAAAGAAATCTAGCGGGAATCCTGCCGCAGATTGGTTAAGGCTTTGTCTACCATACCGACCTGATTCGGTGCAGCGGCCGAGTGCATCAAACCCGGAACCCCGGTTGCGATAGTTCGCGAGTGTGTCTTTTGAGACTCACCCGATCAGCCGACGACTTCAGAGAAACTGGCGCTATGTTTTCGCGCTATCCTTGCCGGTCTTCTCGCTCGACGCGAAACTCGTGAGTGCTTTCAGAAAGTCGCTGATGCCCGGGCGCTGAACGGCGTTGAACGGGAGGGGACGGGCGGCGTCCATGGCGGCGATACCGATGCGCGCCGTCATCATGCCGTTGACCACACCTTCGCCGAGTTTCGCAGAAAGGCGTGCTGCAAGCCCGTGGCCCACGACCTGCTGAACCAGCGTTTCGCCGGCGGCCATGGAGCCGGTGATGGCAAGATGCGTGAAAATGCTGCGCACAAGGCGCATGAATCCGAGGAATCCGGGCCGCCCGCCATAGAGATCGGCAATGCGGCGTGTCAGCCGCGCAGCCTCAAAGAGCACATAAGCGATGTCGACCAGCGCCCGGGGAGATACCGCGGTCACCACGGACACGCGCTTGGCCGCGTTCAAAACCTGGGTTCGTGCCATGGCGTCGAGGGGCGCGAGCAGTTCCTTCTCGGCAACTGCGAGAAGGTCCGCGCCGTCGATAACATCGTCTTTGAGGCCCTGCAGCGTCGCGCGGCCGGCGGCCGTCTCGGGCTTGCGCGCCAGCAGACCCATGAGGTGATCCACCGTTTTCCTGGCTTCTGCGGTGTTATTGCGAAGGATCGCGTCCGCTGCATCCCGGCGCATCGCCTCGATGGAAGCGAGCCGCATGATGCCGAGTGCTTCACGAACAAGGATTGCCACGAACGCCAGCAGCGCTGTCGCGGCCACGCCGAGCGCCAGCCAGCCCAGCCAGTCGGCGCGGGTGAAGAGGTCACGGATCAACCGGTCGGTCCAGAGACCGATTGCCAGCGAAACGAGGATACCGAAGGCGGTGAAGAAGACGCGGCCCAGTATGGAGCGGCGCCGCGATGGAACCGGCGGAGGGGTGGTGAGAGCCAGATCCGGCTCGGCGAAATAATCGTCGCTTTCGGCGACCACCGCTACTGCCTTGCCCGGGCCAACCACCTGCTGTTTTCGTTTGGCTGCCGGCTTTTCGACCTTTTCGGGTCTCGGCGGATCTATGCGAAACGATGCGGGCGCTCTCTTCATGCGAGTTGGTCTCCGACAAGAAACTGAAGGGCCCGGTCAAGTCTGATATGCGGGAGGGAAAGGGTGAGGCCTTCGGCGGTTCGCTCGAGACGCGGCGGGCGAAACCGCACGAAACGGAGCGGGTTCTCGGGAGCGGAGCCGGCGTTTTCTTCATCCGGTCCCGGTTGCTGAAAGATCAAACCGGGCTTTTCGGGCAGATCGCCTGGAAAAATTGCCGTTTCGGTTTCGCCGTCGAAGGTCTCACCGGCAATGGTTTCGCCCTCCAGCGGTGTTCCGATGATGACGGGCAGTGTCTCCTTGGCCTGTCTTACTGTTCCCTCGCGCGTCGCCCGCACGGCGGCCATGGCGAGAACGTCGACCGCGGCGCCGGAAAAACCGGCCCGCGCGATGGCACGGTCGGCGAGCCGGCGCACGATTGCCTGCAACCGGTCATGGCTTTCGTGGTGGATGTGGTCCGCCTTGGTGGCCGCGACCAGAATCCGGTCGATGCGGTGCGAAAAAAGCCCCGTCAGGAGATTGCCCCGCCCCTGGCGGAAGCATGAGAGGATCTCGGTCAGCGCCCGTTCGAGGTCGGTAACGGCCTCGGCGCCCGCGTTCATGGCCTGCATTGCGTCGATCAGCACGATCTGTCGGTCGAGCCTGGCGATGTGTTCGCGGAAAAATGGACGAACGACATGCGTCTTGTATGCCTCATAGCGCCGCTCCATCATGGCATGCAGCGAGCCGGGCTTGCCCCGGGCGCCGGGCTCCACACCCAGCGGGGCGAAGGTCAATGCCGGGGAACCCTCCAGATCGCCCGGCATCAGGAAGCGGCCGGGTGGCAGCGTCGAAAGCGCCCGGTGATCGGCCTTGCATGCACGCAAATAGGATGAAAATGCCTCGAAAAGCCTGCGGGCGGTCATTTCATCTGCCGGTTCGTTCGGGTCGACCTCATGCGTCAGGGCGCGCCATTCAGCCGAAAGATCGGCGCGGGCAGGAAGGGCTGCCATCTCTAGCGCCTCGTGGCAGAAGGTTTCGTAATCCTTCGAAAGAAGCGGTAGGTCGAGCAGCCATTCTCCAGGGTAATCAACGATATCAAAGGATAGTTTCCCGCGTGACAGGAGACGGTTCCATGCTGATGCGGATTCGAATTCGACCGTCAGGCGCAGCTCGGAGATGGCGCGTGTGGATTCGGGCCAGACACGGCTTTCGACAAGCGCGGCGATGTGATCTTCATACTGGAAGCGGGGGACCGCATCGTCCGGCTGGTGTTCCAGATAGGCCCTGGAAATACGCCCCGAACTCTGCGCGTCGAACAGCGGTAGCCGTCCACCATGCAGAAGATTGTGCACAAAAGCGGTGATGAAAACGGTCTTGCCTGCGCGTGAAAGCCCGGTAACGCCGATCCGAAGTGAGGGCGAAACGAGCCCGGTGGCGCGTCCGGCCAGCGTGTCGAGAGCGATCCGCGCTTCGTCCGTGTATGTGGTCAATGAAGCCAAAAGGCGAAATCCTCAAAAATCGCAAGACCTTGCATATAGGAACCCAAAGCCATGATTGAAGACCGTTGGCGCAGCGTGCCGTCAGAGGTCCGGCTTCAGGAAGGCTTCGAGCCGCCCGCCATTGCGTCTTATGTCCGCCAATGGTCCGGGAAAGCTGATGACTGCAAGACCGCATGTGGGAAAGCCGGAGGCGGTTCCGCGCATTGCCTGTTGATCTCCTGCGGAAGGAAGTTCGAACGCCAGATCCTCCATCATCGGATTGTGCCCCACCAGCAGCAATGTCTCAGCCACCTGCGCTTCCCGCACGGCGTGCAGATAGTCCGTTGCATCGGAATTGTATAATTCCTGGACAAGTTCCGTTTTTGGGGGGCTGTCGAAGAGTGTTGAAGCAACGAATTCAAGTGTTTCGACGGCGCGCCTGGCTGGAGAACACAGGATCAGATCGGGAATGAGGCCGATTGAGCGCATGCGCATTCCAAGCGCCTTTGCATCGGATTGGCCTGACTGGGTAAGGGTTCTGTCGAAATCCGACGTACTAGGTGCCGCCCAGCCGGCCTTTGCGTGGCGAAGCAGGAAAAGGCGGGACATTACCAAAATCCGGGAAAAAACGAAGAAAACGCGCCAAGAAGCTGCTGGTTTGAACCAAAACTGCGCGGATTTTCCGTCATTTTATCCTCCGTGGAATCCCTTGATCTCCCCGGGGAGTTTATACGCATCCCGCGTTTGGAGTAGGAGATATCCACTATTTCCGCTGCAATTAACAAAAGCGTGAAGCATGCGGCCTTTATGCTTGTGGTTGCGGGGGTGCGTGAATATATAGGCGCGGGCGTCAAAACATCTCAGGGTGACTCGATGAATGAGCTCAGAAATGCCGAATACGTGCCCACCGAGGACGAACCCTTCATGAATGAGCGCCAACGCTCATATTTCCGTGCGAAATTGCTGCGTTGGAAAAGCGACATTCTCAAAGAAGCGCGTGAGACCCTCGAGGTACTGCAACAAGAAAGTGCAAATCACCCGGACCTCGCTGACCGTGCGTCGTCCGAAACGGATCGCGCAATCGAACTGCGAGCGCGGGACCGCCAGCGCAAGCTAATTTCCAAGATCGATGCCGCCCTGCAGCGCATCGAGGAGGGGACCTACGGTTATTGTGAAGAAACGGGTGAGCCGATTTCACTGAAGCGGCTTGATGCACGCCCGATTGCGACCTTGTCGATCGAGGCACAGGAACGTCATGAACGCCGCGAGAAAGTCTATCGCGACGATTGATACTCTACTTTAAGCAGGCTTTGACCCGGGCTTGTCTTGTTTTGTGCGCGCCACCCCTCTGGGCTGGCGCTTTTTTCTTGTCCACCGTCTGGTGAGAGCCTTGAACCGGGTCGTCAGTGTTTCTGTTCTGAAAGCTCTTCAAGCAGGCGGCTCATCTCATCTTCGAGCGTGTGTTCGCCGGCCTGATTCTGTGTGGCGGATTGCTCTGCGTGTGAGACTTCAAAATCAACGGCAGGCGCCTCGTCTGTGTGTCGCGAACCGGCGTCGGGTTCTGGTGGCCGGTGTTCCCCGGCGTCTTCGATATTCGGCTCACGTTTCGGGGCAGCCGGCGTCACGGCGGCAAGCGAACCGATCGATGCCGCTGTAACGGCGCGCCGCGGAGCGGGCGCCGACACGGGGTCTCGCATTGGCTGTGGGGCTTCTGTCACTGCTTCTGCCGGATAACGGCGGGGCGCCGGCGCCGGAGCGGGTGTCGGCCGACTGGCTATCTGGATCGTCGGTTCCGGTGCTGACGGGCGGCGTTCGGGCTCGGGCTCAGGCATTTCCGGTTCCGGCGAAGAGGGGGCGGTGCGGGGCGCTTCTCTCTCCATATCCGGTTCCTGCATGCCGGAGGCTCGTGGTTCGACTGGCGCAGCTGGTTCTTCGACTTGGTGCGTCGCAGGCTCGGCAGTCGTGGCACGGGGCCCGATATTGGTTTCGATCACGAGATCGCCTGGTCCGCCGATCAGGATGAGGTGTTCCACATCATCGCGGCGCACCAGTATGAGACGTCTGTGGTTGTCCACGGGGGTGGCGTCCGTCACAGCCAGTCGCGGCTGCCTGCCACGCGCGCCGGAGATAAAGGTCCCGGCGGTAAACCGGCGGTTTACCCGGAGAAACACCAGAAGGACGACGGCGACGGCTATGAGAATGATCGTCCAGAAGGCCGCGGTCGCGTAAGCCTCTCCAAAAAATCCCACGAGCCAGTCGCGCATTCGTCTACTCCACTTTCAATTAGATCAGCCAAACTATGCGTCTCGCAGGGACGCGGCAACCCGCGGGTGCGCCGAGGGGGCCTGACTGCATGGTTTTCAGCAGCAAAATTCGCGCAAAGAAAGGCGATTTGCGTTTCGATTACATGTGTACGCTTGCAGATGCCGGGAGCCCTGATATATCCCGGAGAGGCCGGGTTCGCGTGGAGCCTGGCAGGAATTGGGCGCGACAGACGGGAAACGCATGGCCAAGCAGACCGGGGGAGAAATCCACGCAGCACCGATTGTCGACCAGAGTGCTCGACCCGGTGCCATCACGCGCCTGATCATATTCATCGTCATACTGACCCTTTCTGCGATTGCGTTCTCGGTTTTCCGCGAACGGCTGGGAGATCCGTTTCTGCTCGGACTTCTCGGCATTCTGGCGATGATCGGCGTGGGGTTTCTGTTCGCGACAGCCATCGGTTTCGTGCAGGTCGCGCCGCGTTCGGCGGGAAGTGAACTCTCCAGGGCCTTTGTCGATTCCATGGAGGAGGGCCTCGTGGTTGCGGACACCAAGGGCCGCATCCTTTATGCAAACAATGCTTATGCGCAAATGACGGGTGCGACATCGGTGGCCGATGTGAAGACCGTCGACGGGCTTCTGTCAGACAACCCGGAAGCCGGACCGGTGGTGGAGAAGCTTTCGGCGGGGCTGCGCGACGGGCGCGCAGGTGACGGAGAGTTCCGGCTGTCGCGCTCCATCCGTCCCGGTGGTGCGCTCGGCGCACGCTGGTACAGAACCTGGGCGCGCATTTTCAAGCTGCCGGGTTATCGTCAGCCGGTGTCCGCGTGGCAGATTGCCGATATTTCGGAAGAACGCGCCGAGCAGGAACGCTTCTTCCTCGATCTTCAAAAGGCGATTGATCATCTGGATCATGCACCGGCGGGCTTTTTCGCGGCCGATCCCGACGGACGTGTGACCTATATCAACGCAACGCTGGCGGAATGGCTGGGCATTGATCTTGCCAATTTCGTGCCCGGAGCCGTGCGCCTACCACAGATCGTTGCCGGCGATGGCATGGCGCTGATCAACGCGGTGAAGGCCGATCCGGGCACTGCGCGCAACGCGATGATCGATCTCGACCTCTCCACCATGGATGGCGAGGTGCTTCCGGTGCGCTTCATGCACCGCGTGACTGCAAGCCGCGAGGGAACTCCGGGAGCAACCCGCACGATCGTCCTGAACCGCCAGCTGGGTGAGGACGCGTCAGCGGACCTGCGCGCGTCCGAGGTGCGTTTCACCCGCTTTTTCAATTCCACGCCGATGGCGATTGCTTCGGTGGATCATGAAGGGCGGATCCTGCGCACGAATGCTCCGTTCCTTTCTCTGTTTTCGCGTGTGGTCGACAGCGATGCCGTGGAACGGCATATCCGGCTTGATGCCGTCATTCACGAGAACGACCGTGAGGCGTTTGCCGCAGCCCTCGAGAGGGCAAAGCAGCGCCAGGCGGAAATCGCGCCGATCGACACGATGCTGCCCGATGATGCAGAGCGGCATGTGCGCTTCTATGTGAACCCCGTGGTCGACCACGATGGCGGGGAGGGCGCGGAGGAAGCCGCGATCGTCTATGCCGTGGAAACCACCGAGCAGAAGGCGCTCGAGGCGCAGATGGCGCAGAGCCAGAAGATGCAGGCTGTAGGACAGCTTGCCGGCGGCATCGCGCACGATTTCAACAACGTCCTGACGGCCATCATTATGGCCTCTGACCTCCTTCTGACAAACCACCGTCCGTCCGATCCGTCTTTCCCGGACATCATGAATATCAAGCAGAATGCCAATCGCGCGGCGTCGCTGGTGCGTCAGCTCCTGGCGTTCTCGCGCAGGCAGACCCTGCGTCCGGAAGTGCTCAATCTGACGGATGTTCTGGCGGATCTGAGAATGCTGCTTGCGCGCCTGGTCGGAAGTGAGATCACACTCTCCATCGAGCATGGGCGCGATCTTTGGCCGGTCAAGGCCGATATCGGTCAGTTCGAGCAGGTTGTCGTGAACCTGACGGTCAACGCACGCGATGCAATGCCGGAAGGAGGCAAGCTTGCTGTGCGGACCCGGAACATTTCCGCCGAAGAGTGCGCCCAGTTTCCTTATCGCGAAATGGCAGCGGCCGACTATGTGGCTGTCGAGGTGAGCGACACGGTACGGGCATCGATCCCGAAACCATCAAGAAGATATTCGAGCCATTCTTCACCACCAAGGAAGTGGGCAAGGGAACCGGGCTTGGTCTGTCCATGGTGTATGGCATCGTCAAGCAGACGGGTGGCTTCATCTTCTGCGATTCCGAGCTGGGCGAGGGCACCACATTCCGCATATTCCTGCCGCGTCATGTTCCGAGCGAAGCGGAGAAATCTGCCGATGAAGCCGCCGCGCGGGGGAATGACGCTGCGAAGGCGAAAGAAGAGAATCGAGACCTTTCAGGCTCTGCACGCGTGCTCCTCGTAGAAGATGAGGATGCGGTCCGGATGGGCAGTGTGCGCGCACTCTCCTCACGGGGGTATGAAGTGCATGAGGCCAGCTCCGGCGTCGAGGCGCTCGAGATATTCAACGAGCTGGATGGCAAGGTCGACATTGTCGTGTCTGATGTCGTGATGCCGGAAATGGACGGTCCGACACTGCTTGGCGAGCTGCGCAAGGCGCAGCCCGACATCAAGTTCATCTTTGTGTCCGGTTATGCAGAGGATGCCTTTGCAAAGAACCTACCGGAGGATGCACAGTTCGGCTTTCTGCCGAAGCCATTCTCGCTAAAGCAGCTTGCAACCGTTGTGAAGGAAATGCTGGAAGAAGCCTGATCGTTTCAGGCTTATCGCCATTTGCAAAAGACCGCGCCGATACGGTGCCCATAAAGCTGGACTGTCAGACTGAAACGGTGCGGCGAACGCGGTTTTGCGTTCCAAACAGTTTTATGTAGCGCTCGATTTCGGCTGGGTCGCCTGTTGCCTTTTCCGGGTTGTCGGAGAGTTTGACCGCCGGTTGGCCATTTGCGCTGCTCACCTTGCAGACGACCGAGATCGCCTTCAGACCATTCACTTCCGTTGGCGCGCAGTTCTCGAAATCATTGGTAAGGTTGGTACCCCAGCCAAAGGCCATGCGCACCTTTCCCTCGAAATGGCGGTAGGCCGCTTCGATCGTGTCTACATCGAGGCCGTCGGAAAAGATCAGCAGCTTGTCACGCGGATCTTTGCCGTGCTTGCGCCAGAACCCCATGATGCGTTCCCCGCCTTCGATTGGAGGTGCGCTGTCGGGGCGGAAGCCCGTCCAGTCCGCGACCCATGGCGGGGCGTCACGCAGGAAGGACTCCGTGCCGAATGCATCGGGAAGCACGATCAGCAGGTTGCCGCCGTAGTAGCTCTGCCAGTCTTCGAGAACGCGATAGGGAGCTTCGAGAAGCTCCTCGTCAGTTCCGGCCAGCGCTGCCAGCACCATCGGCAGCTCGTGAGCGTTCGTGCCAAGTGCTTCCAGGTCCGTATCCATGGCGAGAAGCACGTTGGAGGTGCCGGTAAAGGAGTCGCCGATGCCTTCTTTAAGCGCTTCCACGCACCAGCGCTGCCAGAGGAAAGAATGTCGCCGTCTGGTGCCAAAATCGGAAATCCTGATGTCCGGCAGCTTCTTCAGGCGTTCGACCTTGGTCCAGACCTTGGCCTTGGCGCGGGCATAGAGGACATCGAGCGCGAAGGGGCCGAGCGAGCGCATGGCAGCGCGCGATCGCAGCTCGTTGATGATCGCAAGGGCGGGAATCTCCCACATGGTGGTTTCCATCCACTTGCCATGGAAGTTGAGTTCGTATTGGCCGCCACGGCGGGTGAGCTCATATTCGGGTAACCGGAAATCCGCGAGCCAGTTGAGGAACTCCGGCTGGAAAATCTGCTTGCGTCCATAAAACGTATTACCGGCGAGCCAGATCATTTCCTTTTTGGTGAAGCGGATCGCACGGGCGTGATCCAGTTGCTCGCGCAGTTCCCCCTCATCGATCTCGTCGGCCAGCAGGACTGACTTGTTGCGGTTTATGAGAGAGAAGGTCGCGTCGACATTCGGATACAGTCCCCAGATCATCTGCAGCATCAGGAGCTTGTAGAAGTCCGTGTCCAGCAGGCTGCGGCAGATGGGGTCGAGCTTCCAGGCGTGATTAAAGACGCGGCGCGCGATATCGGTTTTCGGCATGATGTGCGTTTCCTGCGAGTGTAGTCCACCGGTTCGCGGCGTTCGTCCGGCAGACCACACCGGCGGGCCGCGATTGTCAACGACCGCCAGCGTCAAACCTTGCTATGCAAGGGGAAACGCACATCGAAATTGCCGCCTTCATCAGGCGCTAAACCTGGCTTTCGCCAGCTTTGAGACAATTGCGCGGCGGATGGTTAAAGCTTCGTTAACAGATGGGGCGGACACTGACTGTCGGGAGGAGTCTCGAGGAGATGAGTATGATCTACTCTGGCTTTTCCCAACGGCGTCTGGCTTTAAGTGGGGCTCTTCTTTTGGGCGCATTTGCGCCTTCATGGACAATGGCTGTTGCGCATGAGGCAAAGAGCGGCTGGCGCTATCCCTATGCCTGCTGCTCCGATCGCGACTGCCGGGAGGTCTCGAACGCCGCCGTCACGGAGGGACCCGAGGGATATGTCATCAGGATAACTGGTGAAGTGTTGCCGTATACGGACAAACGTGTGCGCAACTCGCCCGATGGCGTGTTCCACTGGTGCTCCGTGGCCGGAAAGATGGATGGCCGCACCATCTGCCTGTTTGTGCCGCCACGCAGCTTCTGACGCGGTGGAAGACAGGCCGTGAGGCGCAGCGCAAGGTGCTGTGTCAGAGCGGGATGTTGTCGTGTTTCTTCCAGGGGTTCTGGAGGTCCTTGTTGCGCAGCATGCGCAGGGCACGGGCAATGCGCGTCCGTGTCGAGTGCGGCATGATAACCTCGTCTACATATCCTCGCTCGGCCGCCACGAAGGGCGAGAGGAAGCGGTCCTCATACATTTTCGTGTGGGCGGCGATCTTGTCCGGATCGTCAATGTCTTTGCGGAAGATGATTTCCACCGCACCCTTGGCACCCATCACCGCGATCTGGGCGGAAGGCCAGGCGTAATTGATGTCACCGCGCAGATGTTTGGAGGCCATGACGTCGTAGGCCCCGCCAAATGCCTTGCGTGTGATGAGAGTGATCTTGGGAACGGTTGCCTCCGCGTAGGCAAAGAGCAGCTTTGCGCCATGCTTGATCAGCCCGCCATACTCCTGCGCGGTGCCCGGCAGGAATCCGGGAACATCCACATAGGTGACAAGCGGAATGTTGAAGCAATCGCAGAAGCGTACGAAGCGGGCGGCCTTTCGGGACGCGTCCGAATCCAGAACGCCCGCCAGCACCATCGGTTGATTGGCGACGAAACCCACCGTGCGGCCCTCCACGCGGCCGAACCCGGTCACGATGTTTTTGGCGAAGGACGTCTGAATCTCGAAAAAATCCGCTTCGTCGCAGGTTTTCAGGATTAGCTCACGGATGTCGTAGGGTTTGTTGGCATTGTCTGGGACCAGCCGGTCGAGAGAGTAATCGGGGTCCGAGACGGGCTGGAAACACTCCACTTCGGGGAGATCAGCCGTGTTCGACGTTGGCAGGAAATCGATCAGGCGGCGCATCTGCAGGAGCGCTTCCACATCGTTGTCGTAGGCGCATCGGCGATGGAGGATTTGACGGTGTGGACGGAGCTCCGCCGAGTTGTTCGGCCGTCACTGTTTCGTTGGTAACGGTCTTGACCACATCCGGCCCGGTGACGAACATGTAGGAGGTGTCGCGCACCATGAAGATAAAATCGGTCATCGCCGGGGAGTAGACGTCACCGCCCGCGCAGGGGCCCATGATGACGGAAATCTGCGGGATGACTCCGGAGGCGAGGACGTTGCGCTGGAATATCTCGGCGTAGCACCGAGTGCCGCCACGCCCTCCTGAATGCGCGCGCCGCCCGCATCGTAGAAGCCGATGATGGGCGCGCGGTTCTTCAGCGCCATCTCCTGGACCTTGACCACCTTTTCCGCGTGCGCTTCGGAAAGGGAGCCGCCGAAGACGGTGAAATCCTTGGCAAAAACGAAGACGGTGCGCCCGTTGACCGTACCCCATCCCGTCACCACGCCATCGCCGGAAATGCGGGTTTTCTCCATGCCGAAATCGGTGGATCGATGCTCGACGAACATGTCGAACTCTTCGAACGTGCCTTCATCGAGGAACGTCTCAATGCGCTCACGCGCCGTCAGCTTGCCCTTGGCGTGCTGGGCGTCGATACGCCGCTGGCCTCCACCCTCGCGCGCGGCGGCGCGGCGGCGTTCCAGCTCGAGAAGAACCTCTTTCATGCTTGTCTCCCCCAAAGGCAATCAACGGCCCTTCTGCTGTTAGCATGGCGGCAGCGGCAGGAAAATACGCCGTGCGTTCCAGATAACGCACGGCGCATTTGCAGAATTTACCAGCTGCCGGTGTTTTCCATGGAGGCCCAGGGCTCGGCCGGCTCCCGTGCGCCGCCCTTCTGAAGGAGTTCGATCGAGATACCGTCAGGCGAACGAACAAAGGCCATGCGCCCGTCGCGGGGCGGGCGGTTTATGGTGACGCCTGCTTCATCAGCCGGTCGCAAAGCGCGTAGATGTCGTCAACCTCGTAGGCGAGGTGTCCAAAATTGCGGCCCCCGTCATAGTCCTCCGGGTCCCAATTGTATGTGAGCTCGATCAGCGGTGCCTGTTCCTGGCTCGCGCGCGCTTGATCTGCAGGGGCCGAAAGGAAGATCAGGGTGAAACGTCCCTTCTCGTTCTCAGAGCGGCGAACCTCGGTCAGTCCGAGCTTGTTGCAGTAGAATTCGAGCGATTCATCAATGTCTTTTACACGGACCATGGTGTGCAGGTAGCGCATGTTTTCTCTCGCTTGCTGGTTTACGTATACGGTACAGGGTCTCTACACGTTCTATTCGGCAATGTTGCACGTTAACCGGTTGTGCCGTTTTGCCGAAATCCCTCAAATCCGGCTGATTTCACCTGCTGTTGAAAATCAGAAACTGGGTCTTGCTATGCCACAAAGCGCCAATGCTATCTTTGAAACACACAGTGAGTCGGGCGGACTTGAGAAAAGGCTTGATGGGATGGACGACAAGTCCTCGACAACCAAGAGGTACGAGGCTGGCGATAAGGCGCCGAAGACGGATGACGTCGCGGAAACCGGGGAACTGGTAGAGATTTCCGGCGCCATCAAATGGTTCGACGTGGCGAAAGGCTATGGCTTTATCCTCCCGGACAATGAAGAGCATGGCGATGTGCTACTTCACGTAACCTGCCTGCGCAAGGATGGGTTCCAGACGGCACTCGAGGGCGCACGGGTCGTTTGCCTGGCCCAGCAGGGCGAAAAGGGGCTGCAGGCCTTCAAGGTGGTGTCGATCGATCTTTCGACGGCGGTTCACCCGAGTGAGGATCAGGCACCGCGCACCCATGTTACCGTTGTCGCAGAGAGCGGGCTGGAGCGGGCGATTGTTAAATGGTTCAACCGTACCAAGGGGTTTGGGTTCCTGACCAGGGGTGAGGGGACCGAGGACATCTTCGTTCATATGGAAACGCTACGTCGCTACGGTGTGACGGAACTGCGTCCCGGCCAGGTGGTTCTGGTCCGTTTCGGGCGGGGTGACAAAGGCCTTATGGCCGCCGAAGTCTATCCCGATCTTGGCACGTTGAACGCCGCGCACTAATCTTGCGCGGCTCCCGTACCTGAGAGAGTGCCAGCGATGCCGCGCTTTGTGTTTTCCCTGTCTCGCTGTTTCCTGTCTGCTGTCGTCGTCCTGATGGTCGCGGCAGCCGGGGCGCTGGCGCAGGGCTCGGCGATGCGGCTGCCGGTGGATTCTGAACCGCTTGTTGCGATCACATCGTCGGGCGAGGTTCGGTTTGACATCGAGATCGCTGACGAGCCGCATGAACGTCACCGCGGCCTGATGTTCCGCCAGTCCATGCCGGCTGATCGTGGCATGCTCTTCGTCTTTCCGGCGGAGAGCCGGCAGGGCTTCTGGATGCAGAACACGCCACTGGCACTTGACCTGATGTTTGTCGGTGCCGACGGCACGGTGCGGGCGATTGCACCTGGAACACCTTTCTCCACCGCGTCCATATCACCGGATGTGGAATCTCAATTCGTGCTTGAACTGCTGGCGGGAACCGCGCAGAAGATGGGTATCGAGGTCGGTGATCGTCTGCGCCATCCGCGCATCGAGACTGCCGGCGCACAATAGTCAGCAGCGGCGCATATCCAGAGATGCATTCTTTCAAACATGACGGGTTCGAACTTTCCTTTATCGATGAAGGGCAGGGCGATCCAATTCTCCTGATCCACGGTTTCGCTTCCACCCACTATGTGAACTGGGTGGCGCCGGGCTGGGTGAAAACGCTGCGGGATGCGGGTTTTCGGGTGATCGCACTCGACAATCGGGGCCATGGCCGCTCGACCAAAAGCCATGACGAGGCGGTTTACACGCCCCGCAGAATGGCTGGCGATGCGGCGGCGCTGCTTGATCATCTGGACATTCCGAAGGCGCATGTGATGGGTTATTCCATGGGCGCGCGCATTTCCGCTTTTCTCGCCCTTGAACATCCCGCGAAAGTCGCGACGCTGATCCTGGGAGGGCTGGGGCTCGGCATGATCGAGGGTGTTGGCGAATGGGATGAGATCGCTGAGGCCCTGCTGACGGACGACCCCGACACCATCGCCTCGGAGCGTGGTCAGATGTTTCGCAAGTTCGCAGACCAGACGAAGAGCGATCGCAGGGCACTCGCAGCCTGCATCGCGACCTCGCGTGAACTTTTGACCGAGCAGGATGCGGCGAGGATAGCTGTGCCGACGCTGGTGGCGGTGGGAACGCGCGACGATATTGCCGGTTCGCCCGAAGGCCTTGCCGATCTGTTGCCTAATGGCGTTGCGTTTGCCATTGAGAGACGGGATCACATGCTGGCGGTGGGCGACCGGACATTCAAGGCGCGCGCGCTGGCATTTCTGGAGGAGCACCCTCTTGATCGAACGTAAGGCGATTTCATTCGTCGGGGCCGAAGGCAATCGGCTGACCGGTGACATATGGGATGGTGGCGGCCAGCCGGTCGTTTTCCTGCATGGCGGCGGACAGACCCGCCGCGCATGGGATGCAACGGCGCGTGATGTTGCACGGCGCGGCATGCGGGCAATCGCGGTCGACCAGCGCGGCCATGGCGAGAGCGCCTGGGTGGAAAGCGGGCATTACGGCTTTCATCACTATGGCGAGGATGCAGCGGCAATCTTTCGCCAGGTGCACGAGCGCTTTCACACGCGGCCTGCGGCTGTGGGCGCATCGCTTGGCGGTCTTGCCTCTTTGACGGCGGAAATGCGGGCTGGCCCGATGCTGGACGCGCTGGTTCTTGTCGATATCACACCGCGCCTCGACCCTGCCGGGGTGGACCGGATTCAGGGTTTCATGGGCGCGCGGATGGAGGAGGGGTTTGCCTCTCTCGAAGAGGCGGCCGATGCCATTGCTGCGTATCTTCCGCACCGCGCACCGCGCCGCTCCCTCGAAGGTCTTCGCAAGAACCTGTGGCAGGGCGAAGACGGCCGCTATCGCTGGCACTGGGATCCGGCCTTCATCAAGGGCGCGGTAAACATCAATTCCGGCGCGGAAGCGCTGATGCAGGAACTGATTGCAGGCCTGCCGGAACTGCACCTTCCCGTTCTTCTTGTCCGCGGAATGCGGTCGGAGCTGGTGCAGGAATCTCACGCGCGGGAGTTCGTCTCACTCGCTCCGGCTGCATCTTATGTCGATGTTGGCGGTGCGGGGCACATGGTTGTCGGCGACCGGAATGACGTTTTCGCTTCGGAAATCCTGAAGTTTCTGGGCCGCGACCAGGCGGCCTGATCGCTCAGCGCCCCTGGAAGCGGGCGGGCCGGCGTTCTCGAAAAGCCAGGCGCCCCTCCACATAGTCCGCGCTTTCGAAGGTAATGTCGCCCAGATCCTGCGCCTGCGAGACGTCGCCTGCGCGGCAGGACAGAGCGGCTGCGATGGACGCCTTCGAGGCCCGGATTGACAGGGGCGCGTTGGCGGCGAGCATTGTCGCTATCTCCTGTGCCCGGCTGACCAGAACGTCGGTGGGGACAATTTCGAGAAGAAAACCGCACTCCCTGGCGCGTGCTGCGTCGATCCGGGCGCCGGTGAATGTGAGGTAGCGTGCCATCTGCGCACCCGCTGTGGCGACGATGTCTCCCATAGCCTCAACCGGATAGGCGAGGCCGAGCCGGGCAGCGGGAACTGCAAAGAGCGCATCCGGCGTTGAAATCCGCAGATCGCATGCCGCGGCCAGTCCGAAACCACCGCCAAAGCAGACGCCGGAAATGGCGGCAACCGTGGGCAGGCGCGTATTGCGGATGGCGGCAAATGCCTCTGCATTCAGCGCTTCATAGACCCGCGCCGTTTCCGCATCCCGACGTACAGTCTCGAATTCGGAGATGTCAGCCCCTGCGCAAAAATTGTCGCCCGCGCCGCGCATGATCATCACGCGGGCCGTGTCGTCGGCGTCAAGTTTTTCAATCGCGGCAATGAGGTCGCGCCACATTGCCTGCGAGACAGCGTTCATCTTTCCCGGACGCGAGAGGATAATTGTGGCAACACCATCGGTGCAGGAAACGCGGAGGGCTGGCTCACTGGGATGGGCTGGCACTGTCATGCATCAATTTTCCTGTAAGTATGGTCACGGTTTTTTGCGGTTCAACTACAATGGCTTCTGACGTATGTTGCCATGCAAGGCAAGTTTACGCCTTGGAGCGTCGGACCGAAAAGTGGAATCCGGTTTTCGGATTATTCCGATGCTCCATTAAGAGTTTAGATCGCCCTTTGAGCGTTCGGATGGGGGCACGGCGATCTAGAGCATTGCGCAGGCAGGTGGAATCACCTGAGGTCCGCATGAGCGCGGAAAACAGAGATATGGAACGTCCTTCGGATCGACATGACTTGCACGGGGTAATTTGTCGCAAAACCCCGAAAGACATGAAGTCTTCCTGCGGTGGCGCTTTGCGCATCCGCGCAAATCAGGCCGACCATTGCGGCCATATTCACAGGCCCTGAGCCCGGGTGGAGAAATCCAATGAACGCACGCAACGCAATTCGTCAGCGCAGTCCGGCAAGAGCACGCCGCAGCCGGTGGATCCGATCTGGTATGCCGTGCGCGAAGAGGCAGAGGCCGCGGTTGCCAACGATCCGCTTCTGGCCGCGTTTCTCTATGCCACGATCCTCAACCATGATGATCTGGAAAGCGCGGTGATTCACCGGGTGGCCGAGCGGCTCGACCATCCGGACATGGGCGCGGATCTCATCCGTCAGACATTTCACGCGATGCTCAATGCCGATCCGGAGTGGCGCACGACTGTTCGTGTCGATATTCAGGCCTATTACGACCGGGATCCGGCCTGCGATCGTTTTCTGATGCCGGTGCTTTACTTCAAGGGGTTCCACGCGATCCAGACGCACCGGCTGGCCCATTGGCTCTGGAACGAGGGACGACGCGACTTCGCGCTATACCTGCAGAGCCGATCCTCCGCGGTCTTCCAGACGGACATCAATCCGGCAGCGCGGATGGGCAAGGGAATCTTCATTGACCATGCGACGGGGGTCGTGATCGGCGAAACTGCCGTTGTGGAAGACGACGTCTCAATCCTTCATGCGGTAACTCTTGGCGGTACGGGGAAGGAAACCGGTGACCGACATCCAAAGATTCGCCATGGCGTTTTGATTGGCGCCGGCGCGAAGATTCTTGGCAACATCGAGGTCGGTCACTGCGCCCGGGTCGCTGCAGGGTCGGTCGTGCTGAATTATGTACCGTCCGCCAAGACAGTTGCGGGTGTACCGGCGCGGGTTGTCGGAGAGTCCGGATGCAGCGAACCATCGCGCTCGATGGATCAGACGCTTCACGGCGAAGCCTGAGAGGGCTTCTGTAACCTCAGGATTGTTGTTTTTCGTTCCGATGGCGGCTGGAGAGTTCCCGGCTGATCGGAAACGCCTGTTGACCTTCGGAAGCTTTACGGCTGAAATCCCGGTTTCAGGGTTTACAGTAGCGCTGGGCTCATGCCAGAAGCGCGCCACCACAGCAGTGCCGTCAATCAGCTATCCGGGTGTTTTGTCGGTTCTGTACGAAATCTGAAGCTGCGCACAAGGGTTGCTAAGAATATCCGACCCTGGCGATGCGCGATGCACTGGAGATGTTTCTTGAATCCCGAGGAAATCAGAAAGCTGGAAGCGTATTTCAAACGCACCTTCAACAATCCCGCCTTGAGTGTGAAGGCGCGCCCGCGCAAGGACGATTCCTGCGAGCTCTATCTGGGAGATGAGTTTCTCGGAATCATCTTCAAGGACGAGGATGAAGGAGAGCTTTCCTATAATTTCTCGATGGCCATTCTCGACATCGATCTCTGAGAAGCACTGCCAGATCATCTTTTTCGTAAGCCCGCATGCAACATGATTGCCTGCGGGCTTTCTGATTTCGGTCTCCGGTCGTCGGCGCGTGTCCTGTTAGCCAGGTGCATTGAGAAGGCGCGCAACCTTCTGCTTTATCGCACTATCCAGAACCTGCCAGTTTCCCAGGAGCGAAGCAGGGAAGCGGTAGGTCATGCTAAGGCGGTTTCCCACGTTAATGTCTCGCTCGCAGGGCGCGAGCGCTTCGCGGGCCGCTGCGCCTGTCAGACAACGGGCAACAAATGGCTGACTCGTGCCCGTACCCTCTGCGATAGCTAGCACTTCCCCCGCATATCCCGAATCCCTCTTGAAGCGATGGAACCGAATGTTCCCGGGGCCGGCCACTGAGCGCGTTTCGATGATCTGTCGGTAAACCGGCTCCAGCCTGTTGCTCATATCGCGCGACATCACCTGTTCCTCGAACGTAAGGAATATGATGTTCCGCGCTCCGTCGACATGATTGAAATCGTTGCGCCGCCCGGGCGTGTATCCCTCAAGCTCGGGCCATGACAGATAGAGATCGAGACGCAGCGTTACGCCATCCATGCGCGCACTCTTGAAGCGGATCGCATTTTCAGGAACCGTCAGAACATTGTTCCGGATCACGATCTCCCGAAGCCTGACCGATTCGGTGTGGCCGGCATTCGAAAGGCTGGCACCATACCAGCGTCCGAAAAGGAAGATGCCAAGAGACAGGACAAGGAGCACAAGGCAGAGCTGGAGCACGCGGATCGCAAGACGATGTCTCCGCGAAGCCGGCTCCGCGCCGGAATCACCAGTGGTTTCGCCGGTCGCCAGTGTCATCCCCTCGTGCACGCCTCCCACGGGTGGGAGAATCATCATCAAGTTTCTGAATATCAGTGAAACCTTGGCTCTACATGGTAAAGGGACAGTAAATCCCGGCCGTCAGAGCTTCCTGAAGGATGGAGACGGAAGCGTTTTCTGAGGGGGCTATTCTGCTTTGGGGCGAGATGTTGCAGAGTGCGGTTTGGTCGAACTGGAGTGAACTATGCCGATTTATGCACTGGCGGGCGAAAGCCCCGTCTTCGAAGACAGGGAAACCAACTGGATCGCGCCGGATGCCTCGATTATCGGACGGGTGCGGCTTGGTCGCAATGCCGGTATCTGGTTCGGTGCCGTTTTGCGCGGCGACAATGAGCCCATCGAGATCGGAGAAAACACCAATATCCAGGAGCATTCGGTGCTGCACACGGATATGGGCTTCCCGCTGCGCATCGGGCGCGGATGCACGATTGGCCACCGGGCGACCCTGCATGGCTGCACAATCGGTGAAAACAGCCTGATTGGGATGGGCGCAATCGTTCTCAACGGAGCGAGATCGGCAGGAACTGCCTCATAGGCGCGGGTGCACTCGTAACAGAGAACAAGAAGATCCCCGACAATTCGCTCGTCGTGGGCTCACCGGCAAAGGTTGTGCGGGAACTGGACGACGAAGCCGTGCGCGCTCTTCAGTGGTCATCCGCTCACTACGTGGAGAACGGCAACCGCTTTCTGAATGAACTGAAGACGCTCTAGGGTCCTGACCCTAGGAGCCCGGAAAAAGGCGGAGCCGACCCATGGGGTGGGCCGGCTCCTGTACCCGGTCGTTGGGGACGGGGAGGTGGGGACTCGACCGGGTGTCCCGGAGCGGACCCGGCTGCGCGGAGGTCAGAAGCGCAGTGTTGTCCGTCGGATGTCAGTCTGTCATGGGCGCGTCCCGTCCATTGCGCCCACGAGTATGGAATGTATCAGCGGCTCGAGGCAACGCTGCCGACAGCGATGGCCCGCCCATCGTTGATGGTGACCCACTTGCCGGAATGAGACGCGACTGGCGTTTCAGATAGGTGTAGTCCGTATCGGTCCAAACTGAAACACGTGCTTCCAGATTGTCCAGAATATAGTCACCCATGCTGGTGACAACCGTCAGCACCGCATGTCCATCTCCGTTGGGCTGGCGCACGACCGTGATCAGCAGATTGCCGGCCGGTACGCCCGCGCGGATGAGGCGCCGACGCTTCTCAAGAACGTAGTCCTCGCAGTCGCCATAGGCCTGAGGGTAGGACCAGTATTCCTCTACACCCCACATTTCCATGTCGGTGCGCGGCAGAACTGTCGAATTCACAGCGTTGTTGACGTCGATCATGGCCTGCCAGAGCTTCCGCGTGAGCTGCACCGGGCGCGGGCGCGCGGTGGTCTGGCGGCACTCCACCGGTTCACGCTGACACAGCTCATAGTGCCCGATAGGCTGGCTGGTAAGGCCGCCGACCTTCATGAAGTTGGGTGTGGCGAACGCCCCCGTGGTGAACGTCCCCATTGCGATTGCGGCTGCGGCCATGAGCCGTGCGCTTGTTGAAAGCCCCATTGTCTTGTCTCCCCGTTTGACGCGACAATGGCAGAGGGGAATTTATTCCAGGCAAAATTGCACAGTATAAGTCTCGATAAATTCTATCTGTATTTTGAATTAATAAGAATAAAAAGCGATCTTGTTTTGATTTTTATTTGAATAAAGTTTGCTTAAAATTGTAACGAAATTGAAGAAGCGACCCGGAGGCGGAATGGAGAATCTGCGCGCGTTGGTGTTCGACGTGCCGGGTATGAAGCCGACGGATGTCTGCATGGTGGCTGCGCGCAATGACGACCCCGGAGCCGCGCGCGTGGTGCGGGCTCAGGGCGACCTTTGTTCTCTGGCTATGGGAGCATGGTGAAAGGTGCCAGAAGCGACCTGCCGGCCGGAAAGGCCAGGGATGTGATTGCAGCGGATTTCGAGGTTCTGGCCCCCGGCGTCGTCAGACTTCGACGGGGAGCGAGAATTCCGCTTCCAGAGCCTGACGGTCCTGAATGCTGGCAAATTCGATGGCCACTCCGTCGTCGAAGTGGCGGACCACCTGGCCACGCATTGTGCCAATATGAACCTGGGTGCCCCGTTCGGGCCTGACTTCGCTCTCAATGGCTGCGCCGGAGAGCGAAAGATCGATAATGCGGCAGCGGTATTCACGGCCGTCTGGCAGACGCAGGACGCTGATCGGATTGCGCGGCGCGATACGCTCGTGGCGACGATCCTCGGGGAGGTCCAGTTCGTGCTTGTTGGCGAGCCAGGTGAGCTGTGCTGCGAGCTTGTCGCGTTTGCGCTCCGATGCAACCACCGTCATGGCGAAACCGTCGCGGTTGACCCGGATGATTTCACCTTCGATGCGGCCAACATGATCGAGATAGGCGATAACACGTTCGCCCTGGCGGCCTGACCGCTGGGCGATCAGGCAGACATCGCCCGGCGACATGTCGGTCACGCGGCAAGCGTGTTCGCTGCGGTCTTCCAGCATGAAACGGCCGTAGATCGACACTTTCACGCGCTGAAAACTGCGTCGCTCATCATCCAGTGTGGACCGGTTTATCGCCGCTGACATGGTGGTATGCGCTCTTCGCTGTGGCGGTTCTGATGCCCAGTCGGGCAGCGCTACACTACGCCCAATCGGTTAACAACCGGTAAGAGCAACTATACGTTGCGGCCACCGTCGAAGACCACCAGATGCCGGAAGCGACGGCCTGACCGGGCTCGATCAGACTGTCGGTAATGGACCGTCGTTCGGGCACCAGTGGCGGGACTTCAACGGCAGGGCGGTTTTTCAGGAGCACCGGCTCGCGATCGGCATCGATGAGGCGCAGGGACGTCACTTCGCAGTCGACGAGGGCTTCTGCACCCAGCCAGAAGGGCTTTTCGCAGGCCAGAAGCGAGCCCATCGCGCGGGGGCTCTCCATCCCACCTTCCAGAGGCAGGAGCAAGAGCTCGAACGACGCCTTGTCGCCGGCTTTGTTTTTTCCGTCGAAAGCAAGAACGACGACGGACTTCATGTCGAAAACGCTGCGTGCGAGTTTTCCGACCACTGTCTGATCGCGGCCCGCCCAAAGCGATGCGAAGGAAAGGCCCTTCAGCTCTTTTCCAAAAGTGGCACACAGCCGGGTGCCGGCGAGGCGGAAGACGGCTTCGCCCCGTGCGTCCTTTTCAAGGATGAACGTATCGGCCAGCAGGGACTTTATCTCTGCAGGCTCAACTTCCGTGCGCCTGGGGGCCGGACGGTTGCCGCGCAACCTGTTCCAATATTGGAACAACGTCACTGAACCATCGTGTCTCATGCCTCTTGGCTCCTTACTTTCGGCCCGGGCCTGTCCCATAGGCGGACAGGTGCGGGCATTTTCAATAGCGACATGTGGATGGCTGCAGGTTGCGTGCCAGACCGGCCGGGGTTGTTCACCTGCCCGTTTTGTTAAGGTTAAAAAAGGGTTTCAATTGCGTGGCCGGCGGGGCGCTGGCAGTGTCTGGCGGTCAGCAAGACCGAATCATTCACATACGGGCAGGGCCGAAGTTCGGAACAAGAACCGGCAGGGGGGCTCGACAAAGCCGTTCAGGTTGTTTTGCCTGGACGGCTTTTTTCTGTCCGGTGGGTCTGCTCGATCGCCCTGCGTCCATCCGGGCGCACAAAGGACGATGCAGACTGTTGATGGAGCATCGGAATAGCCCGAAAACCGGATTCCACTTTTCGGTCCGATGCTTTAAGCAAAATCATGGACAGAGATGAAGATCACACGATTCCGACGGCGGCAGCCGACAGGGTGGGGCATGGCGGGAATGATGGACGCGAGCCCGTCTTCAATCTGGCGCCGGCGGTTGCGGGCATCGGCCTTGTATGCATCGCCATCTACGCGGTGGAAGCATTCTGGCTGAACCTGGATCAGCAGCTCTGGCTGATGCTGCATTTCGCTTTCCTGCCCATTCGCTATACGGGGCCGTTTGCACTTGATTTTTCAGCCCTGATCAGCCCGGTCACCTATTCCCTCCTGCATGGAAGCTGGGGACATTTGCTGGTCAACCTGATCTGGCTTGCCGCTTTCGGTTCGCCGCTTGCCAATCGGATCGGCACCATGCGCTTCCTGCTTTTCTGGATTGCGGGCGCTCTCTCAGCGGTCGCGCTTCATTTTGTACTCTATCCGTCATCTGTGGTTCCCCTGGTCGGGGCGTCCGGCTCCATTTCGGCAATGATGGGCGCTGCGGCGCGTTTTGCCTTCCGTGTGGACCGCCGCGCACCAAAACCGGCTTTCACCGGACCGGTCCTGCCGGTACCGGTGGTCTTGAGATCCCGGATGGTTCTGGTCTTCCTCGGGGTCTGGATGGTTGTAAACCTCGCCACGGGCGTATTCAGCGGCACGACGATCGACGGGCCGCAGATCGCCTGGGAGGCGCATATCGGCGGTTTTCTTCTGGGCTTTTTCGGTGTTCGTGCGTTCGATCGCCGCCATGCTGCGCCGCAATATCCTCAGGACAATTGACGAGCAGGCGAGACGGCACTCCACCACTTGCAAAGCACTCGGGCTCGGCGCAACATTGGCTTGTTGCGAGGAGAAGGAGATTGCCATGACGGTAAAGGCCATTCTGGACGCCAAAGGGCGCAATGTCGTCACCATCGCCCCGGATATGAAGCTTGCGGATGCGGCGCAGCTCCTGTCGGAACGCGGTATCGGTGCGGTCGTCGTGACAAAGGCCGATGGCCGGATCGCGGGCATATTGTCGGAGCGCGATATTGTGCGCGTGATTGGCAGGGATGGTGCCGGCGCTCTCGAACAGCCGATTTCCAGGGTGATGACGTCGAAGGTGCAGCGCTGTCATGAACAGAACACCATCAACGAGGTCATGCAGATCATGACCACGGGGCGTTTCCGCCACCTGCCAGTCGAGGAAAACGGCAAGATTGCCGGCATTATCTCCATTGGCGATGTCGTCAAAAAACGGATCGAGGATGTGGAACGTGAGGCGGAGGACATTCGCAGTTACATAGCCACCGCCTGAAAGATGAGAGGCTGCCATCTGGCAGCCTCTCCTGGTTTTAGCGATTGTCGCCCTGTGAGCGAACAAGTTGCAACCCCCGCCGCGTGATGCGGTAGGGCCCGCCATTGCGCGACTGAATTGCGCGTTTGCGCTTGATTTTTCTGAAGACGATCACGTCAAGGCCGGGGAAATACCAGCCATCGCGCGTGATGCAGTTCAGTTCGATGATCTGACCGCGGTCATCTTTCTCAATGTCTATGCGGCCGCCCTGCGCCAATATGTGCAGGATGCGCTGTTCTGCGCGGGAAATGTCCATATCTAGAAGTCCTGGGAAAAAACCAGTGGCCGAATGGCCACAAAACATCGCCGCGCCATCCTGCGATGGCACGGGGTTTCAAGGTTTTTTCGCCCCGATCCTGTGTTGGTTCAGGTTCGGGGCTTCACCGGGCCTCAAGGCTGATGGACATAAAAACTCCGTTGGTTCGGGGTTTTCATAATGCAAACTTTGGCCGGAATAAAGCGCTCGGCTTGCCACGCGTGAGTGTTTGGTCTAGCGAATGCGCATTCATCATAGAACCATCCGACTGCACGGCACCGTGAACCCATGACAATCATCGATACGCGCACGCCCGATCCCAAGCGCTTCATCTCCGGAGCGACCGGCGACTGGGAAATCATCGTCGGCATGGAGATCCATGCTCAGGTTACCTCTGAAGCAAAGCTCTTCTCCGGCGCTTCGACGGCCTTCGGTGCGGAGCCCAATGCCAATGTCTCTCTCGTGGACGCGGCCATGCCCGGCATGCTTCCGGTGATCAACGAAGTGTGCGTAAAGCAGGCAATCCGCACGGGTCTGGGTCTCAAGGCGCAGATCAACCTGCGCTCTGTTTTCGACCGTAAGAACTACTTTTATCCGGATCTGCCGCAGGGCTATCAGATTTCCCAGTTCAAGCAGCCGATCGTGGGCGAGGGTAAGGTGACGGTGTCCGTCGGCCCCGCCAAGGACGGTTCCTTCGAGGAAATCGAAGTCGGCATCGAGCGTCTCCATCTGGAGCAGGATGCCGGCAAGTCGATGCATGACCAGCATCCCACCATGTCCTATGTGGACCTCAACCGCTCCGGTGTCGCGCTCATGGAGATTGTCTCCAAACCTGACATCCGTTCGGCCGATGAGGCCAAGGCGTTTCTGACCAAGCTGCGAACGATCCTGCGCTATCTGGGCACCTGTGACGGAAACATGGACGAAGGCTCCATGCGCGCCGACGTGAATGTTTCCGTGCGGCGTCCCGGGGGCGAGTTCGGCACACGTTGCGAGATCAAGAATGTGAACTCGGTGCGTTTCGTCGGTCAGGCCATCGAATCGGAAGCGCGTCGTCAGATCGCCATTCTGGAGGATGGGGGTGCGATCGATCAGGAAACCCGCCTGTTCGACCCCGCGAAGGGCGAAACGCGTTCCATGCGTTCCAAGGAAGAGGCGCATGACTATCGCTATTTCCCCGATCCGGATCTGGTGCCGCTGGAGTTCGATCAGGCTTATGTGGATGCGCTCGCTGCCGATCTGACGGAACTTCCCGATGAGAAGAAGGCGCGCTTCATCGAAACATTTGGCCTCTCGGAATACGACGCATCCGTGCTGATTGCGGAAAAGGCCACGGCGGACTTTTTTGAAAAGGTTGCCGAAGGCCGCGACGGCAAGGCTGCCGCCAACTGGGTAATCAATGATCTTCTTGGCGCCTTGAACAGGGCCGGGCAGGGGATCGAAGACACGACAGTAACGCCTGATCAGCTTGGTGCGATCATCGACCTGATCAAGGACGGAACGATTTCCGGCAAGATTGCCAAGGATCTGTTCGAGATCGTGTTTGCAGAAGGTGGTGATCCGCGTGTCATCGTCGAAGAGCGCGGCATGAAGCAGGTCACCGATACCGGTGCAATCGAAAAGGCCGTGGATGAGGTCATCGCTGCCAATCCGGACAAGGTCGAACAGGCCAGGGCCAAGCCGACGCTTGCCGGCTGGTTTGTCGGGCAGGTGATGAAGGCCACCGGTGGCAAGGCCAATCCGCAGGCCGTCAACGCGCTTGTGAAGGAAAAGCTTGGGATCGATGCCTGACAGCGAGGAATTTTTCGTCCGCACGGCAGGCGAGCGCGACCTGCCTGCCGTGCGTGCGCTCCTCGTGGAGACGTGGCACGACACCTATGACCCGATCTATGGCCGCGCGCGCGTGGTAGAGATTACCGACACTTGGCATTCTCTGGATGCACTAAAGGCGCGTCTGAAGCGGCCGCATTCAGAATTCGTTCTGGCAGACAATGGCCGGCTGATTGGCGGTATGGCGTTTGCGGTGGCCGGAAATGACGGCAAGGAGATCCAGCTTCATCAACTTTATGTGCATCCTGAATGCCAGGGAAAAGGCATCGGAATGGCGCTTTTCTCCGAGATCGCTCAATGCTTCCCGGAAGCACGTGAAATCATGCTTGAGGTTGAAGAGGCGAACAGCAGGGCGAGAGCCTTTTACGCACATCTGGGATTTGAGGAGTTTGGGCGAAGCGGCGACTGCGGTGGTGCGGGTTTCGAGCTGCCGGCGCTCATCTATCGCCGGGGGCTTTGATGGTGACGGGCGGAGAAACGGGCGCCGAAGGGCCGTTGATTCGAATCGCCGAACGGCGCGATGTTGAGGCGATTGTCTCGCTCTTCGCTGCGGACGGGGAGGGTGGCCACGGGGATACGACCGATCCGAATGCCGCAGGCGCCTATCTTGCGGCATTCGAGCGCATCAGCCGGAGCCCGAACGACACGCTTTACGTTGCCGAACTCGACGGCGAGGTTGTGGGCACCTTTCAGACGACGCTTATTCCGGGCATGCCGGGGCGTGGCGGTACGAGCTTCCAGATCGAGGCCGTGCAGACCCGCAAAGACATGCGCAGCCGGGGAATTGGCGCGCTGATGATCACGCATGCTGTCGGTGAGGCGAAGGCGGCAGATGCGCGTCTGGTTCAGCTCATGTCCAATGCCGTGCGCGAGCGCGCGCACGGGTTTTATGAGCGGCTTGGCTTCGCAAAAAGCCATGTCGGTTTCAAGATGAAGCTGAAATGACTATGGAGCATTGTCCGGAGGCCTTGCCTTCCGGCGCGGTGGACGCCATAACGCCAACCACGAGCCATCTCTGATGACGATAGCGAGCGACTTGAGGACGCCATGAAGAAGTTTCTGCTTCAGTTTTTTACCTGGTGGAACGGCCAGACGCTGGGCACGCGCTTCCACACATGGCGCAAGGGCACACGCGTCGGTGAAGATGAATTCGGCAATACCTATTATGAAGGCGGCAAGGATTCCGAGGGGCGCACGCGCCGCTGGGTGATCTATAACGGCATTTCCGACGCCTCGCTGGTGCCGCCCGGCTGGCATGGCTGGCTGCACCACCGCGTTGACGTTGCGCCCGTCAACGAGAATTACACACCGCGCGAATGGCAGAAGCCCCATCAGCCGAACCTGACTGGCTCGCCGGCTGCCTACCGTCCGCAGGGCTCGATTGCGAACGCTGCCGATCGCCCGCGTGTCACGGGCGATTACGATGCGTGGACGCCTGGCGGCTGAACCTGTTTGCTGATCTCGCCACAATTGCGCATTAGTCGTAAGCTTTATCGTGGGTCGGGCGATTCCGCTGGACTCTCTCAGCGTGACAAGCAAACAGAACGGGTGTCGAGCCATATGAAGTCAGGCCAGAAGAAAAACGCCGGTTTCGGGCTGATCGTGGCATTGGGACTGGCTGTGCTGGCGACCGCGCCGGTCCAGGCTGCCCGGATCAAGCACCCGGTGGCCGAGTTCACCGGCATCGACAAGATCACCGGGCGCATCATCTCTTTTGACGTTTATATGGACGAGACGGTTCAGTTCGGTGCGCTGCAGGTCACTCCGCGGGTCTGCTACACTTCGGAAGAGACCGAAGAGCCGCGCACGGATGCTTTCGTGGAGGTGGACGAGATTACCCTGGACCGGGAAATCCGTCGTATCTTTACCGGCTGGATGCTGGCCGAGAGCCCCGGTCTGAACGCCGTCGAGCACGCGGTCTACGATGTGTGGCTGAAGGGCTGCAAGGAAGACACTGACGTCCCGCCGCCAGAGACCAATTGATCTGATTCTCCGTTTTACGGATTGAAGCGGGCCTCGCCGCATTGCAGTGCTTCCTGCAGGAGCTGCTCGTAGCGGTTCCGCGGCACGTCAATTGCGCCGAATTGCTTGAGATGCGGTGTCGTAAACTGAGTGTCGAGAAGCGTGAAGCCACGCTCACGAAGACGCTTCACGAGATGAACGAGGCAGATTTTCGAGGCATCGGTGCGGCGTGAGAACATGCTCTCGCCGAAGAAGGCGCGGCCCAGCGTCACGCCGTACAACCCACCGACCAATCCTTCATCCGTCCAGGCTTCCACCGTGTGGCAATGGCCGTTCTCGAAAAGAAGCCCGTAGGCTTCGCGGATCGGTGCATTGATCCAGGTTTCGGTGCTGTCGCGCCGTGCCTCTGCACAACCTTCGATGACGCCGTCAAAGTCCGTGTCGAAAGCGATCCGGAAAGGATTGCGGCGCAGCGTCTTGCCCAGGCTTTTGGGGACGTGAAACGTGTCGAGCGGGATGACGCCGCGCATCTCCGGCCGCACCCAGAACACCTCCGGATCGTCGGCGCTTTCGGCCATCGGGAAGACTCCGGTGGCATAAGCGCGCAAGAGAAGATCCGGAGGAATCCGAAATCCTGGTGCGAAAGGTCGTGCCATCGTGCCCAACCGGCGAGGTTGCCGGAGAATCACATGGAGCGGCGGGCCTCAGCCCGTCTTCGCCAGGTAATTCTCCAGCCAGTGGATGTCGTAATCGCCGTTGGCGATGTCGGGATTGCCGACCAGGTCCTGGAACAGCGGCAGCGTGGTCTTGATGCCGTCGACCACGAATTCATCCAGGGCGCGGCGTAGGCGCATCATGCATTCCACCCGGTTGCGGCCATGCACGATCAGTTTGCCGATCAGGCTGTCGTAGTAAGGTGGAATGCGATAGCCGGAATAGACGCCGGAATCGACGCGGATGCCGAGACCGCCGGGCGTGTGGAAGTGCGAGATCGTGCCCGGCGAGGGGGTGAAGGTGCGCGGGTCTTCCGCATTGATGCGGCATTCGATGGCGTGGCCCTCGAAGCGCACTTCATCCTGCGTGCAGGAAAGACCGCCGCCCGAGGCAACGCGGATCTGCTCATGCACCAGATCGATCCCGGTAATCGCTTCCGTGACCGGATGCTCCACCTGAAGGCGGGTGTTCATCTCGATGAAGTAGAATTCGCCGTTCTCGTAGAGGAACTCGATCGTCCCTGCGCCGGAATAGCCAAGATCGGCAATCGCTTTTGACACGATCTCGCCAATGCGGTTGCGCTGTTCGACATTGAGGGCAGGTGAATTTGCCTCTTCCCAGACCTTCTGGTGGCGACGCTGGAGAGAGCAATCACGTTCGCCCAGATGGATGGCCTTGCCGGCACCGTCGCCCATGACCTGCACTTCGATGTGACGCGGCTTTTCGAGATATTTCTCGATATAGACCGCATCGTCGCCAAAGGCGGCGCCTGCTTCGGCGCGGGCGGTGGAGAGCGCTTCGGCCAAGTCGGCTTCCGTCTTCGCGACCTTCATGCCACGCCCGCCGCCGCCGGCCGATGCCTTGATGAGAACGGGATAACCGATATCAGCGGCGATCCGTTTGGCTTCCACATCGTCGGTGACGGCGCCATCGGAGCCGGGAACCACCGGAATGCCCAGCTCCTTCACCGTCTTCTTGGCGGTGATCTTGTCGCCCATGATGCGGATGTGGTCGGCCGAGGGGCCGATGAAGGTCAGGTTGTGAGCGGCCAGAATTTCGGAGAACTTGGCGTTTTCCGAAAGAAAGCCATAGCCCGGATGCACGGCGTCTGCGCCCGTGATCTCGCAGGCGGCCAGAATCTGGTGAATGTTCAGATAGCTGTCGCGCGAGGGCGGCGGCCCGATGCAAACGCTCTCGTCGGCAAGGCGCACATGCATCGCATCCGCGTCCGCCGTGGAATGCACGGCCACGGTCTGGATGCCGAGCTCCTTGGCGGCGCGCAGCACGCGCAGGGCGATTTCGCCGCGATTGGCGATGAGGATCTTGTGAAACATGCGCGCCTGCCCCGGACTACTCGATCACAACCAGCGGCTCGCCGAACTCAACCGGCTGCGCGTCCTCGAAGAGGATCGCCGTCACGGTGCCGGAGCGGGGCGCGGGGATCTGGTTCATGGTCTTCATCGCTTCGATGATCAGAAGCGTCTGGCCTTCCTTCACGGTCTGGCCAACCTGGATGAAGGCGGCTGCGCCCGGAGCTGGGGCGGCATAGGCGGTTCCGACCATGGGGGAGGGAACGGCATTCTTGGAATCGGCGGGGCTGGCAGCCGGCGCTTCTTCCTTGGCCGAGGCTGCAGGAGCAGCCGGCGCAGGCGCCGGAGCAGGTGCGGCGTAAGTCTGCACCGGCGCTGCTGCCTGCTTGGCCACGCGAATTCGCAGGTCGTCCTGTTCGACCTCGATCTCCGTCAGATTGGTGTCGTTCAAGATCGTCGCAAGCTCGCGAATGAGTTGCTGATCGACCCCCGTCTTCTTTGTCGACATATGCTTTGTCCTGCCTTGTTCTCAATCGGGCCGGCTTGCGGCCAGCGCGTCCAGCGCGAGTACATAACCGATTGTGCCCAATCCGCAAATCATGCCTTTTGCAGCCGGGGCAATCATCGAAACGTGGCGAAAGGCCTCGCGTGCGTGAATGTTGGAGATATGCACCTCAATCACCGGCAGCGGGCTGACGGCGCGGATTGCATCATGCAGCGCGATCGACGTGTGCCCGTAGGCGCCTGGATTGATGACGATCCCGGCGGCACCTTCACCGGCCTCATGAATCCAGTCAACGAGGTCACCTTCGTGATTGGATTGCCGAAACTCGATGTCCATGCCAAGCGATGCAGCCCTTTCCCGGCAGGATGCTTCGATCCCTTCCAGGGTATCGCCGCCATAGATGCCGGGCTCACGCCTGCCGAGCGCATTCAGGTTGGGCCCGTTCAATATGAAGACTGTTTTCGCCATGAAATTGTCCCCTGACCCCTCGCGGCACGCTCAATACGCTCCTCTATAGAGGGCTTAGACCGTGCCGCAAAGATGGCAAGGGGCTTCTTTGTCTGTCCACAGCGCGCTCAAGGCGCCGATCAGTTGCTTTGCGTGCGTGCCTGGTCGATCTTCTCGGCAAGAACGTCCTTGCCCAGCGCGCCGAACACCACTTCATCGCCGATCACATAAGCGGGTGTTCCCGTGACGGCAAGCTGATTCGCCAGATCGTAGGTCTCGGCAAAGACCTTCTGGATCTCCGGATTCTCCATCTCCTTGCGCAGCGCGGCTTCGTCGATGCCTGTTTCTGTTGCGATCTTCATGGCCAGTTCGCCGTCGGCGCGCGTTTCCGCGCCCAGAAGCTTCTGGTGGAAATCGGCGTATTTTTCCGGGGCAATCGCATGAACCGCCATGGAAACCACATGCGCTTCACGCGACTGGGCGGAGAGGATCGGAAATTCCTTGAGCACGAAGCGGACATCGTCGTTTTCCTCGACCAGCGCCTGCATGTCCGTCATGGCGCGCTTGCAGTATCCGCAATTGTAGTCGAAGAACTCCACGACCGTGATGGCTGCGTCGGGATTGCCCACCACGCCGTCGTAGGGACTGTTGAAGAGCTGCTCTTGTCTGTCCTTCATGACTGTCTGCTGGGCCAGTTTCTGCTCTTCACGCTGCTTCTTCTCCAGCGCGTCCTGGACCTCGAGCAGGATTTCGGGATTGTTGAGCAGGTACTCGCGGACAATCTGCTCCACCTGCGGCTTGCCGAGCGGTGCTGCAGTCTCGGCCTGCGCCGTGGTGCCGAACAATGTGACTGGCGTGAGCAGGGCGGCCGTCGCCGCAAGCACTCGGATATTTCTGGTGAAGGTCATGTCATGTTCCGATTCATCTGATTGGTGGGCGGGTGCGCTCATGGGTGTCGATGGCGCGTCAATGGTTCACGCTAACCCGGTTTTCTGTACTGAATGATGTCCTGGGCACGCAGCCAGCCAGGCGTTCCGCGCTTCATCCGCTTTTGTGCTCTGGTGGCGAAGATTTTTGCATCCTGATAGCGGCCGAGATGAAAATGGCCTTCCGCCGTTGCCAGTTCGGCCGCAGCGATGTCTCCGAGCTGGCCATAGGCCTGCGCGAGATAACGATAACCATTGGCAAATTCCGGCTCGCGCGAAAGACCTGTCTGCAATTCGGAGGCGGCTTTTTTCACCAGATCCGGCTTGCCGGTCGCAAGAAGGGCCTGCCCATAGCCCACCTGCAGAAGGCCAGGGGTTCCCGGTGCAAGCGAAAGTGCTCTCGCATAGGCATTGGCCGCTTCTTCCGCACGGCTGGCCTTGATGAGAATGTCACCACGCAGCTCCTGCAAATAGGCATTGCGCGGCATTTCCGCGATCAGGGCATCGACCTTTTGAAGTGCGGTGCGCGGGTTGCCATTGAGATAGGTGGCGATGGCATCGCCGTAGCGCGCCGGAATGCCGCGCGGATTGCCGCGGAACAGGCGCTGAACGGCCTGCCCACCTTCCATATAGGCGGCGATCTTGGCCCGCATCATGTCGTGACGAAGCTGTAGCTGCGGGGGATCCTTACGATCGAAGTAGCGGCTCTTGCGGGCGAGCTCTTCCAGATTGGCGATGCGCTCGCGCGGCATCGGATGGCTGATCTGGTAGGGATCCACATCGACGCCGGCCAGCGCCATGCCGCCGGCAAGGCGCTCGAAGGTCTTGAGCATGCCGTTGGCCGACTGGCCCGTTCGATTGAGATAGTCGATCGCCGTGCGGTCTGCTGTTGCTTCTTCGGAGCGCTGGTAGCCGAGCAGCTGCGCCGGGCCATTTCAGCGCCACCGGCTGCCATGCCCATGCCAGCCGTTGCCAGGCCGCGCGAATCCGAAGCGGCGCCGGCCACACCTGCACCGATGCCGATCAGTGCGGAGACAATCGCCATTGTCTGTGCGCGCTGCAACTGCTGGCGCAGACGTTCCTGATGACCGCCGGCGATATGACCGGCCTCGTGAGCGAGGACGCCAATGACCTCGTTGGGCGTTTCCGCATCCGTCAGTGCGCCGGTGTGAATGAAAATCCGGCGTCCGTCGACAAAGGCGTTGAAGCTGCGATTGTTGACGAGGACGATGTCTATGCCAGACCGGGAGAGGCCCGCCGCTTTCAGGATCGGTTGGGCATATTCCGAGATCAGGGCTTCGATCTCCGCATCGCGCACGACGGTCACTCTGGACTGGGCAAAGGCAGAGGGTGTCGAGGCGACAGTGAGATAGGCCGCAACGAGGAAAAGCGAAATGGTTCGCGTGACTGTCGTGTAAACCATGGTGTTTCTCTCAAGCATCGCGAAAGTGGTAGACGAGCATGAGGGCGATGGAAAGGCAGAACCGCGTGCGATCATGGAGTTTTGATTACCAGCGTCGCCATGCCGCAAACAAAAGAAGCCGGCGCAGAACGCCGGCTTCTCGAGATCAAGTCGTCAGGAGCGCTACTAGAAGAAGCTCTTGCGCTGCCACCAGCCGGTTTTGCGCGGCCGGTCACTTTCTGCAGGCTCTGACGAGGAAACAACCGGTTCGGCTTCCGCAACAGCGCTCTCCTTGACCGGAGCGTCTTTTTCCTCAGCCTTGGCTTTCGCCGTGCTGCGATGTGTGGCGGTCCGGCGCTTTTTCGGCGCAGGAGCGGCGGCCTCTTCCGATGCGACTGCCTCAGTGGCATCTTGTCTGGCAGGCCCTTCCTCTGCGGGTGGCGTCGCGCCATTGGTCGCTTCGGTCTTCTGGCTGTCGTCGGCTGCGGCAGCGGCAGTTTTGCGCGTGCGGCGGCGCGGCTTCTTTGCCGGCTTCTCGTCTGCCGCCGGTTCCTGTGCCGCGTCGCTTGAACCGTCCTGTTGCGGAGCGTCTTCTACCGCAGCTTCGACCTTGTCCGAAGTGTCGGCATTCACTGCCTGAGGCTCTTCATTCCCGCTTTCGGTCTCGGTCTCTGGAGCCTGTGCGTCCTGCGCCTGGTTCTCGCGGCGGTTCTTGCGACCACCCCGTTTGCCGCGGTGACGCTTCCTGCGCTCGCCTTCACCACCCTCCGCAGCCGCTGCCTCGGCAGGCTCTTCGGAAGAAACAGCGTCTTCACCGGCGCTCGCAGCAATGGCATCTGCGTCGATGGAGCCTGTTCGGAGCTCTCATTCTGATTCTGATCCGCTGCTGCCTCACCGCCACCGTTGCGGTTGCGGCCGCCGCGCCGCTTGCGCTTGCGCCGCCGCTTGCGCGGCTCGCCATCCTCACCGTTGGTGGCTTCGTGTGACGGGGCGGCGGTCTCTTCCGGTTCTGCAACGTCGACCGGAGCCGTGGGGGCGGGCTGTTCCATGCCCGACTTGTCGGCGGGCTGCTGCCTGGTGATCGCAAAGTGCTGCGCACCGACCTCGTCGTCCGCTTCCACGGTGATGTTTACACCAAAGCGGTTCTCCATCTCGACGAGATTGGCGCGCTTGTGGTTGAGGAGATAGAGAGCCGTGGGGGTGGGGGTCCGCACTGCGATGTTGTTGCGGGAATCCTTGAGTAGATATTCTTCGATGGAGCGAACCACGAACAGAGCCACGGAGGAATCCGAGCGGATATGCCCGGTGCCGCCGCAATGGGGGCAGGGCTGCATCGTGCTCTCAAGAACGCTTGCGCGAATGCGCTGGCGGGACATTTCCAGAAGGCCGAAATGCGAGATGCGACCCACCTGGATGCGCGCACGATCGTTCTTCAGGCATTCCTTGAGGCGCTTTTCCACCGCGCGGTTGTTGCGGTTTTCCTCCATGTCGATGAAATCGATGACGATCAGACCTGCAAGGTCGCGCAGGCGCAACTGGCGCGCGACCTCTTCTGCCGCTTCCAGATTGGTCTGGAGCGCGGTGTCTTCGATGGAGTGTTCCTTCGTGGAGCGGCCGGAGTTGACGTCGATTGCAACCAGCGCCTCGGTCTGGTTGATGATGATGTAGCCACCGGATTTCAGCGTTACCTGTGGCTGCAGCATCCGGTCCAGCTGTGCTTCGATACCGTTGCCGGCAAAGATGGGTGTAACCTCGCGATAGGGCTGCACGACCTTTGCGTGGCTCGGCATGAGCATGCGCATGAAGTCCTTGGCTTCGCGATAGCCTTCCTCGCCTGCCACAAGGACTTCGCCGATATCCTTGTTGTAGAGGTCGCGCACGGATCGCTTGATCAGGCTGCCTTCCTCGTAAACGAGGGCAGGCGCGGTCGATTCAAGCGTGAGGGAGCGCACTTTCTCCCACAGACGCATCAGATAATCGTAATCGCGCTTGACCTCCGCCTTGGTGCGATTTGCACCCGCGGTGCGCAGGATGACCCCCATGCCCTGCGGTACATCAAGCTGCTTCACGACATCCTTGAGGCGCTTGCGGTCCTGGACGTTCGTGATCTTGCGTGAAATGCCGCCGCCGCGTGCCGTGTTCGGCATCAGGACCGAATAGCGTCCGGCGAGCGACAGATAGGTGGTAAGTGCTGCGCCCTTGTTGCCGCGCTCTTCCTTTACGACCTGAACCAGAAGTATCTGGCGGCGCTTGATGACTTCCTGGATCTTGTAGTTCTTGCGGGCGGCACGGCGCGGGGGCTGAGCCTCCTCCAGCGCGTCATCGGCCCCAACGGTATCGACATTGTCGTCCTCGTCGTCGCCATTGCCGTCATCTCCATTGCTGTCGTCTCTGGAACGGCTGCGACGGGAGCGCTTTCCACGCGGTTCTTCTGAAACCACATCGCCGGCTGCATCCGCAGCCATCGCCGCGGACTTTTCCTCGCCATCGGTTTCGGAAGCCTCATCGTCATCGGATGGCTCTTCGGAGAGGGTTTCGCCATTCTCCTCGTCAGCAGCGACATCGTCCTGTTTCGCCGACTTCTTCCGGGTGCTGGCACGGCGGCGCTTGCGCCCGCCCTTCTGGGTCTGGCGCTGCTCGCCTTCTTCCTCGTCTTCGTCCGCCTTGGCTTCCGCCGCCTCGGCCTCGATGAGTGCCTGACGGTCGGCTACCGGGATCTGGTAGTAGTCAGGATGGATCTCGCTGAATGCGAGAAAGCCATGCCTGTTCCCACCATATTCGACGAAAGCGGCCTGAAGTGAAGGTTCAACGCGCGTTACACGCGCCAGATAGATGTTTCCGCGAAGCTGCTTCTTATCCTGAGATTCGAAATCGAATTCTTCGATGCGATTACCGCGAAGGACGACGACCCTTGTTTCCTCCGGATGGGAGGCGTCTATTAGCATTTTGTTCGGCATAAATTCTTGTCTCCCCGGCAGAACGATTGTCGGGCTGGACTCCACGCGTGTCGCCGCAAGCCAGTGTGACAATCTGTGCCGGATAATCTGAGGTTCGTCGGCGTTGAAGGCCGCGCGAAATTGGGCCGGAACACCGATTTCGCGGTGCATTTTAATCCGGATCTATTTCCAATCGCGCCTGAAGCCATTCCATCGCCCGGCAGAACCGTTTCAACCAAGGCCCGGTTTTACGGGCCAGCTTTTGCTCATAGCGAGCCGGCGCGGACGTTTCTTAAGGTCCGGCCGTTTCCAATGTCAGAGCCCTCATGTCTGGAGAACGCCCTGAAAAATTCCTTCTGAATCACCGCACGTTCCGGTTTGCGGCAGCGGAAAAGGTTCGCCCCGTTGCTCATCGCCGTCTGTCAGCAGAGACTCAACCAGGCACGCGTATCGCGATGATTCATAGATGCTTTTATGATTTGACAGTTGTATTGGCAACCCTGATTTCCATTGACGGGTTGCGTGGCAGGTCGATGCGGAACCCGGCGCGTATTTGCTCAATCGATCTGGAAAGCGCATATAAAATGCCGGTTTCCCGGCGATTCGAGAGCAAAATTGCCATCTTTGTTCGTAGGGAATCGATGTTGATTCGATAAAAATTCGCACAATGCATCGCAGAGAGACGGTTTTGCACAGACCAGCACTTTTGTTTTCGGTTGTTCTTGCGGCGATCTTTCTTGTCTTCACCAACGCTTATGGTGCTGATTCCGCGCTGAAGGCACATGATTACAAGATGGCGGGTGATGCGCAGTACACACGCATCGTCGTCCATTTCGACCGCAAACCCGACTTTCGATGGTTTCTTCTGCGCGATCCCAGCCGGCTGGTGATCGATCTCCCGCCGACGGACTTTTCTTTCGACCCGCTTGAGCTGCGCCCGCGCGGGCTCGTGGCCGCGGTTCAGTACGGTGCTGTCGATGCGCAGCGAGCCCGGCTCGTCTTCAGGGCGGTCGGGCCGTTCTCCGTGGAAAAGGCCGAAGTGAAGGAGAACGAGACTTCGGACGGGTTTCGCCTGATCATTGAACTGCGGGCAAGCTCGACCGAGGCGTTCGATGCGGCATTGCGTGCGAGCATGCTGAAACCGGAGACGGAAGCCCGGTTGGAGGCCCCGTCCCGGGCGCAGGATCGTTTCACCGTCGCGCTCGACCCGGGGCATGGTGGCGCTGATGGTGGTGCGCGTGGCGTTAACGGCACGGTCGAAAAGCAGATCACGCTTCTGTTTTCACTGGAACTCGCCAAGAAACTCGAGGAAACCGGGCTTTACCGGGTCGTTCTAACGCGGGAAGATGATCGGTTTCTGCGGCTCGACGAGCGGGTGCGGATCGCCCGGGAAAAAGGCGCGGACCTGTTCGTCTCCGTGCACGCTGACGCAATCGCAGTTCGCAGTGTGCGCGGGGCGACCGTTTATACGGTGTCCGACAAGGCTTCGGACGCCGAGGCTGCTGCCACGGCTGCACGCGAAAACCTCTCCGACGAGATCGCAGGCAAGGTGCCTGAAGAAGAGCAGGATGAAGTCGAAGACATTCTGGTCGACCTCATACGGCGCGAGACGCATGCGTTTTCCATACGCTTTGCGCGCACGCTGATCGGCAAACTGTCGGATACGGTTCAACTGGTGAAGAACCCGCACCGGTACGCGGGATTCCGTGTCCTGCGGGCGCCCGACATCCCTTCGGTTCTTCTGGAGCTTGGCTATCTTTCGAACCCGAAGGACGAGGCCCAGCTTCGGGACCCGGCATGGCGCGCAGCCACGATGGATGCGATCATCGAGGCGGTGGGCTATTTCGCGAAGGCCAATGGCGGGGCTCGCGGATGATGCAAAGACGTTGCAAGTCTGCAACGCTGGCATGGATTAATGCGGCTGGAGGTGTTGGCATGTCTGCCGCCGTATTTTGCCCACAAGGCTGAGGCAGTAAGGGAAAACGCAGGATTTTCCAGAAGCTCCGGGTGTTCCGGGCGGAAGATCGTGACAAAAAGTGGTACTATAGAATCGCTAACAACGAAGATGGGCGGACTGCGTTGCTGTGACGAGGCACCATGCGTCATTCCTCTTTGTGATGCGGACAGAACTTGAAAGGCGGCCCCGGCGATCCCTGACTTTGACAGGGCAAGGCTATGTCGGGGTGTAAATTGGAGCGGGCATGGTACGTCTCATCGGGTATTTCTTTGGCGTGGGCATCGTGCTGGCGCTGCTGGTGGCAGCGGGCATTGCACTTTATGTCGGCGATCTGACTAAAGATCTTCCCGACTATGAGGTTCTGGCAAAGTATGAGCCGCCGGTGACCACCCGTGTTCACGCCGCCGACGGTGCACTGATGGCGGAGTTTGCGCGCGAGCGCCGGCTTTATCTGCCTATTCAGGCAGTGCCTGACCGTGTCAAGGCGGCCTTCCTTTCGGCTGAAGACAAGAACTTCTACAATCACCCGGGCGTTGACGTGACCGGTCTTGCACGAGCCGTGGTCACCAATATCCAGAATCTTGGTTCCGGCCGCCGCCCGGTGGGCGCATCAACCATCACGCAGCAGGTCGCCAAGAACTTCCTTCTGACGTCGGACCAGACGATGCAGCGCAAGATCAAGGAGATGGTGCTCTCCTTCCGCATCGAGCAGGCCTACTCCAAGGATCGCATTCTCGAACTCTATCTCAATGAGATCTTTTTCGGTCTTGGCTCCTATGGCATCGCGGGTGCTGCGCTGACCTATTTCGACAAGTCGGTCAATGAACTGTCGCTTGCCGAAGCGGCCTATCTTGCCGCGTTGCCCAAAGGCCCGTCGAATTATCATCCATTCCGGTACACGGAGCGCGCCATAGAACGCCGCAACTGGGTGATCGACCAGATGGTCGCCAATGGTTACGCAACGGCAGAAGAGGGCGAGAAGGCCAAGGCGACCGGGCTTAATGTGTCTCCGCGTCGCCGTGGAACCTATCTCTTTGCCGGCGAGTATTTCACCGAAGAGGTCCGCCGCGACATCATCTCCCGCTATGGAGAGGACGCGCTTTACGAAGGCGGGCTTTCCGTTCGCACGACGCTCGACCCGCAATTGCAGCTTTATGCCCGCAAGGCGCTGCAGAATGGTCTGCTTCGTTACGATACGCTGCGCGGCTATCGCGGACCGGTCACGCAGATCGACATTTCTGGAGACTGGGGTGTTCCGCTCGGCGAAGTCGATGCCCTCAGCGACGTGCCGGAATGGCAACTTGCCGTCGTTCTGGGGACTGAAGACGACAAGATTTCCATCGGCATCAAACCGGAACGTGTTGTCTCCGGTGCGCTTTCGGAAGAACGCGAGACAGGAACCATTGCGCTCGACGACATGAAATGGGCCATGCGCCATGTGGTCGATGGCAAGCGGGTCAAGGCGAACAGGCAGTCGGACGTCCTGAAGCCAGGTGACGTGATTTTCGTCGAGAAGAAACCGGATACGGAGCGGGCGTGGGAGTTGCGTCAGGTTCCCGAGATCGAGGGCGCTCTGGTGGCCATGGACCGCATACGGGACGCGTCCTGGCGATGGTTGGCGGTTTCTCCTATGCCGATTCCCAGTTCAACCGCGCAACGCAGGCCTATCGCCAGCCCGGTTCGGCCTTCAAGCCCATCGTTTATGCTGCTGCGCTCGACAATGGCTACACGCCGGCGTCGGTTGTGCTTGATGCGCCGATCTCTATTCAGGTCGGCAACGATGTGTGGGAACCGAAGAATTACGGCGGCAAGTCGGCTGGTCCCTCGACACTGCGTGCGGGCATTGAGCGCTCACGCAACCTGATGACGGTTCGCCTGGCCAAGGACATGGGCATGCAGCTCGTGGCTGACTATGCGGAGCATTTTGGCCTCTATGACAAAATGCTTCCCGTGTTGGCCATGTCGCTGGGTTCCGGCGAGACGACGGTCATGCGCATGGTTTCAGCCTATGCAGTGATGGCGAATGGCGGAAAACAGATCGTGCCTTCCCTGGTCGACCGCATTCAGGATCGCTACGGCAAGACTGTCTACAAGCATGACCGCCGCGAGTGCGTCGGCTGCGTTGCGAGCGAGTGGACGGGGCAGGATGAACCGGAGATCATCAACGATCGTGATCAGGTTCTCGATCCCATGACCGCTTATCAGATCACCTCGATGATGCAGGGCGTGGTGTCGCGCGGCACCGCCGTCACCGTTTCAGAGCTGGGCCGCCCGATTGCCGGCAAGACCGGCACGACGAACGACGAAAAGGATGCATGGTTCGTCGGTTATACACCCGACCTCGTGGTCGGAGTGTTCATGGGCTACGATACACCGCGTCCGATGGGGCGTGGCTCCACGGGTGGTGGCCTGGCCGCTCCGATCTTCAAGGAATTCATGGCGAACGCCCTGAAGGATATGCGCCCTGTGGATTTTCAGGTGCCTGAAGGCATGAATATCATTCCCATCGATCGCAAGACGGGGATGCGCGCCCAGGCAGGACAGCCGGGCGTCATCATGGAAGCCTTCAAGCCGGGCACGGGGCCGGCCGACAGCTACTGGGTCATCGGCATGGAGGACCTGGAAGGCGCGGGCGGTCCCCGGGTGATTTCTCCCCAGGCCAACCGTGCGGTCAATTCGGGCGCCGGCGGCCTCTACTGACAATGTCGACCGATTATCGGCGTGTCCGCTTTACACAGGCGGGCACGCTCCATATGGTCCGACGCGATTCAGGATTTCGTTCCTGAAAAATCCAACAAAACCGAGGTGTGGATCTGCAATGCGTGCGGAAACCGAAAATCTTGTCGACGAAATCAAGCAGGCCATAAGCCTGCTGAGGAGGCATCTTTGACTGGGATGAAGCGGTAAAGAGGCTCGAATATCTGAATTCCCGCGCCGAGGAGGCTGATCTGTGGAACGATCCGCAGGAGGCCCAGAAGCTGATGCGCGAGCGCCAGATGCTCGAAGAGAACATCACCGGTGTCCGCAACCTGTCACAGGCGCTTGAGGACAATGTCGGGCTCATCGAACTTGGAGAGGAAGAGGGTGACACCTCGGTTGTCTCGGAGGCCGAAGCCGCGCTGAAGGGGCTCAACGACGAGATCGCGGCCCGTCAGGTCGAAATGCTTCTTTCCGGTGAGGCTGACGGCAACGACACCTATCTTGAAATTCACGCCGGCGCTGGCGGTACCGAGAGCCAGGACTGGGCGCAAATGCTTCTGCGCATGTACACGCGCTGGGCCGAACGCCGCGGCATGAAGGTTGATGTGATGGAAGTCCATGACGGCGAAGAGGCGGGCATCAAGTCTGCCACGCTGCTGATCAAGGGGCGCAATGCCTATGGCTGGCTTAAAACGGAATCGGGCGTGCATCGCCTCGTGCGTATTTCGCCATATGACAGCAATGCGCGGCGGCACACCTCCTTTGCCAGTGCGTGGATTTACCCGGTCATCGACGACACCATCGATATCGACATTCCCGATTCCGAGGTTCGCATCGATACCTATCGCGCGTCGGGCGCGGGCGGTCAGCACGTCAACACGACCGACTCTGCAGTCCGCATCACGCACATTCCAAGCGGTATCGTCGTTCAGTGTCAGAAAGAACGCTCACAGCACAAGAACCGGGCGACCGCCTGGGACATGCTGCGGGCGCGTCTTTATGAGGAAGAACTGAAGAAGCGCGAAGACGCGGCAAACGCGACCGAAGCATCCAAGACCGACATCGGCTGGGGGCACCAGATCCGTTCCTATGTTCTGCAGCCCTATCAGTTGGTGAAGGATCTGCGCACAGGCGTGGAAAGCACCAGCCCTCAGGATGTTCTGGACGGCAAACTCGACGCGTTCATGGAAGCCGCTCTGTCGCAGCGTGTGCATGGCAGCGATGGTGCGGAGGTTGAGGACCTGGCGTAGATCGCCGTGCGTCCATCCGGACGCACAAAGGACGATCTAAAATATTAATGGAGCATCGGAATACCCCGAAAACCGGGTTCCGCTTTTCGGTCCGATGCTCTAGCCGGTCTGTCGGCGAAACAGGACAATACGGGCGGACGCATGGCGTTCGCCCGTTTTCACGTTCAGGAATCGCTTTCGAGATATTTGGCGATCTTTCGTCCCGCCGAGATAAAGCGGGACGGGTTGATGGCTGCGCCGGATCTGCGCACTTCATAATGAAGGTGCGGCCCTGTGGAGCGACCGCTGGAGCCTACCTTGCCCACCTTCGTGCCGACATCCACTTTGTCCCCGGTCTTTACGAGAATCTTGCTCATGTGAGCGTAGCGCGTCGTCAGGCCGTTTCCGTGGTCGATTTCCACCATGCGTCCATAGCCGCCGTTCCAGCCTGCCTTGACGACGGTTCCAGCGCCGGTCGCGTGGATTGGGGTGCCACGGCGGGCGCGAAAGTCGATTCCGGCGTGATGTGCCAGGCGACCGAGAAACGGATCCTTTCGTGCACCAAATCGGCTTGATATCGGTGCACCAGGTGTCGGGTTCGCCAGCGGGAGCCGCTTTGCCTTCGTCTTCACCTCGTTCAGATGGGACAGTGCTTCATCCAGTTCTCGTACCTGATCCTCAAAGACAAGGGCCGAGGTGGCAGCGAGAAGCGGACCACCAACGTTCTGCTCCCTGTCATCTTCAGGGATTGTCAGGCCAACATCTTCCAGGGTGCCGGCAATGGCGTCGGCAGTCTGATAGGCGTCTTCGGCGAGCAGCCTCACGCTGTCGATCTGCTCAGTTTCAATTGATTCCAGCGCGCGGTTGAGCTTCACAAACAGATAGTCCGCCTTGTCCGCTGCTGACAGCGGTCCACTCTGCTGGGATGTCTGGGCGCGCAGCGGCCAGGGAACCGTGTCTCTGGCCGAAGGAGCAAACGAGGCGACAGCGATGCTTCCGGTTTTTGTCGGGTCAAGCAACTGGTCGGTTTCAGCCTTGATCTGGGGCCTGGGGGCGGGCACCGGCGCATTCTCGGGAAGCAGTTCTGCTCCGGCTCGATTGAGCACCGGAGCGAGGCGGCTTTGCCGTTTGGTCAACTGGTCCTGTCGGGCAAGCAGTTCGCCAACCTTTTCCTGCATGAACTGCTGATCGAGGAGCTGCCGGCTTGTGACACGATCGAGCTGTGCACGCAGGGCGGAGATTCGATCCTCGTAAGCCTGCTGAAGGCGCGCCTGGCGGGCGACGGTCGCACCGATCAGATCGTCGCGGAGCACCAGATAGGAAGTGGCGAGAAGATAACCGATGGCAAGCGCTGCAACAGCTGAACCCGCCATTGCAGCAATCCAGGGCCGCACGGTGAAGTGCCGTATCTTGTCGCCCCGTGCGATGATGATCGTATGGGGCTCCTTGCGTTTACCAAAAACCGCGGATTGCTGTGGGCGCATCGAGAATCGAACTTATGTTCAAGGGACCAAATTCGATGCCGATTACACTTGATTAGGGTTAACAAAGCTTTTCGCGTGCCGCTGGATGCGTTGCCAAATGCACTTCGGCAGGCTCATTGCCAACGGCTTTTGCGGGCTTTCGTCATAAAACGGGCGGGGATAGGGGTCTGCGCCTATTCATCGCGCTGTTTTAGCGCTTTGACGGCGTCCAGCACCGCCTGCGCATGGCCCGGCACCTTCACCTTGCGCCACGTCTCGGCGATGCGGCCGTCCGGGCCAATCAGGAAGGTGGAGCGCTCGACACCCATATATTTGCGTCCATACATGCTTTTCTCGACCCAAACGCCATAGGCCTGGAGCGTCTCTTTGTCCTGGTCGGACACAAGGCCAATTGTGAGAGCGTGCTTGTTCTTGAACTTGTCATGGCTCTTGGGGCTATCGGGAGACATCCCGAGCAAAACCGTATCCAGAGCATCGAATTCGGGTTTAAGGGCGGTAAAATCGATTGCCTCGGCGGTACAGCCGCTCGTGTCGTCTTTCGGGTAAAAGAAGAGAACCACGGTCTTCCCGCGAAAATCCGACAGTCTGATTTCGCTGCCGCCGTCACCAGGCAATGAAAAATCCGGAGCTTCGCTTCCTTTGACGGGTTCTGTCATTTTCTTTCCCCTGTTTGTGGATAGCCGATGGATGGGAGAGATATAATGATGTCGGTGGATTCGTCCATGGCTGCTGAGTGTCGACGGGAACGGTTTTGGATCAGGAAGGTGCTCCTCACAGGAAGGTCAGGTTCAAGCGCGGCGAGATAGCGGCTCTGGAAACGTATCCGTCTACCCATGACAGGGCTCGCCGGGTTTTGAGACGCTCGGTCATGTGGCTATGGCTAAGGCGGTGCATCGGCGGTCTTTTCGTCCTGATCGCGCTTCTCGTTTCCCTTGGCGTGGCCATTCAACTCCTCGGAACCGGCTCCTTCGGCCAGGATCGATTGCGTTCGGCTGCTCAAAAAGCCCTGACAGCACTTGCGGGGTTCGAAGTGGAGGCGACCATGGGGAGCCTCCGGATCGTTCTGAGTGATCGCAGTCTGATCGCGCTCGAAATTCGCGATGTTAATCTGACAAAGGCTGAAACCGGTGAAACGCTGATCGACGCGGACACGCTGCATTTCGGTTTCAGGCTGCTGCCTTTGCTCAGGGGCCAGGTGCAGGTGGGCAGCGCGGAGATCACCGGCGCTCGTGTGCAACTGGCCAGTCTCTCCTCGCGCCCTGAGGAGGTGGCTGCGGTCGCCCGCTGGAAAAAGCCTGTCGATCCCCGCGTTATCGAGAAGGATGTCTTCGATGGCCTGCGACGCGTCTACGCGCTGACCGAACGTACGGGAACGCGCTATCTTCGTCTGCGCGACGTGGTGGTCGTTGTGGATGAGATCACCCAGCGCAGCCTCGCCATCGACGTCAATGCGTCGATGGCACCTTCCGGCAAACTGGACTTCAAGAGCAGTGTCACCTTCGATGACCGCGACATCGAACTGTCGGGAAGCGCTTTGCGGCCCGTGCGTGAGGGGCCGATCAAATCGCTCGATATCGAGATCGCCGCGCCAAAGCCGTCGCTTCTGGAAGCCGCGCGCACGGTTTCGGGGCAGACGCGGCGCACCGGTGGACTTCTCGAAGCGGTGCGCATTTCACTCAGCGGCGGGGAGACCGAAAGCGGCAACGGAAGGCTGCAATTTGAACTGGCTCTGGAGGAGGCGCCCTTCGATCTTGGCGAAGACGGTGTATTGACAGCGACAGGGCGCATTCGCGCCGCGGTTGAACAAGACGCGGGTGCAATTGCCATCAACCGGGCAAGCCTGATTGTCGGCCGCTCGGCTTTCGACTTCACCGGCCGGATTGTTCCGGTAGAAATCCCGGGTGCGGGGAGTGCGGTCTACCGTTTCGAACTTGTCAGCGGCAAATCGACGATCGCTCCGATCGATTCTCCCGAAGCCGCCGTTCCGTTCGTTGCCGGGGCTTCGGGCCGCATCGACACGGGAAGCGGCCGGATCATCGGCGATACGATCCGCATAGCCACAACGTCGGGCGTGATCACTGCAAGCGCTGCGGTGACGCTTGCGGCGGGCAAGACGCCGGGCCTTTCGCTCGCCGTTTACACCAAGGGCATGCCCACGCATGAGGTGAAGCAGTTCTGGCCGTGGTTTGCTGCTTCCGGTGCGCGGGAATGGGTGCTGGAAAACCTGTTCGGCGGGCGGGTTGTTGAAGGCAATCTGCGCCTGCGGGTTCCACCGGGGCGTTTCGGCAATGGCAAGCCACTGGACAATGAAGAAGTCAGCGGAGCCTTCGAGGTTGCAGATGCACGGTTCGACATCGCCGGCCGGATTCCGCCGGTGCGTGATGCCGTCGGCCGTATCGCCTTTCAGGGGGCCGATATCGACATCGGTATCGAAGCAGGGACGGTGTTCATGCCGAGCGGGCGCAAGGTTGCGGCGAGCAACGGATCGCTCAGGGTTCGCAATGCACATGTCAAACCACGCATAGGCAAGCTGGAGATCGACGTCGCCGGAAAGGCGCCGGCGATTATCGAACTCGCTTCCTATGAGCCGATCGACGTTTCCGACAGGATCGATCTTGCTCCGCAGGATGTGACAGGAGATGTCACAGGGCATGTGAAGGCGGACATTCCTTTGAGCGACGGAATACCGCGCGAGGATCTCGGCTGGCAGGCGACGCTCGAATACGAGAATCTCTCGATCTCAAAACCCTTTGACGGCCAGATGGTTGCCGATGCCAGCGGTGTCCTGATGGTAGAGCCGGGAAGGGCGGACATATCCGCCTCCGCAACCCTCAACGGCATTCCGGCACGGCTCGAACTCGTGGAGCCTTTCGGTGAGTCTGGAGTGGAGCGGTCGCGCAGGATTCAACTGACGCTGGACGACAAGCTGCGAAACAAAGTCGTTCCGGGGCTCGACGAGATTCTCTCTGGTCCGATGACAGTCGACTATTCCGAGCTTGACGACGGCCGCAAGGCGCTGACCGTCCAGCTCGACAAGGCGCGTCTGACGCTGCCATGGATCAACTGGAGCAAGGGCGCGGGGATTCCGGCGACGGCGTCGTTTGTTCTCGATGAAAAGCCGTCCTCGATGGCACTGACGGATTTCAGGCTCTCCGGTGAAACATTTTCGGCCGCAGGGCATCTCTCCATCGCCGGTGGGAGTCTCTCCAGCGCACGTTTTGAAAGAGCGCGACTTAACCGCGGCGACGACTTCTCGGTTTCGGTCGATCGTTCGGAGAGGAATTACAGGGTGACCGTTCGCGGTGCAGCGCTGGATGGCCGATCTTTGATCAAGCACTATCTCGGGGCGGAACAGAGGGGCGCGGGAGGCGGCGCGTCCGAAGCTGACAGCGCGAATGTGAACCTGGATGCGAAGCTTGCGCGTGTGTCCGGCTTCGGCGGGGCAGTGTTGCGGGACGTTTCCCTGAAGTATGCATCGTCGCAGCGTGGACCGGGCCGTCTTGATCTGACTGCAAAAACGACGGCGGGCGGCGCCGTGACGCTGGCGCGGGACGCAAGCGGGATCGTTGCCAATTCCTCCGATGCCGGCGCGGTCATGCGGTTTGTCGATTTCTACGAGAATATGGAAGGGGGGCAGATGGCCCTCTCGTTGAGCGAGGGGAATGGCGGGGTTCTGAGCGGCCGCGTCTCAGCCCAGAACTTCTTCATTGTCGACGAGCCCCGTCTCCGCTCGCTGGTGTCGGCAACCGAAAACAATGGCGAGGTGGATGCCAACAGGATCAGCTTCGAGCGCGGCTATGCGACGGTGCTCAAAGGCCCGGGCCGTCTCGAACTGAAGGATGGCGTGCTGCGTGGGCCATTGATCGGCACCACGTTTCAGGGAACCCTGTTTGACGCAGACGACAACATCGCGATCACTGGGACTTTCATGCCGCTTTACGGCCTGAACCGGATCTTTGGTGAGATTCCCGTGTTTGGCGGGCTTCTCGGGAATGGACGCGACCGCGGTTTGATCGGAATAACCTACCGCCTCTACGGCAAGCTGGCTGAGCCACAGATGGAGGTGAATCCCATCTCGGCCATCGCTCCCGGTATTTTCCGGCAGATTTTCGAGTTTCGATAAAAAAGCGTGCGCCCGACCGGACACACGCTCATCATTCAGATGCGATTGTTCCGCAGCTCAGACCGGGCGCAGAAGCACGTGCTTCTTCTTGCCGAGCGAGAGTTTTACGACGCCTTCTTCGGTGAGGTTGTCGAGGGTCACGGCCTGCCGGTCATCGCTGACGGGCTGGTCGTTGAGGCGCACCGCGCCACCCTTCACATGCCGTCGCGCCTCGCCATTGGAGGCGGCAAGGCCTGCGGTCACGAAAAGTGACAGAACGCCGACGCCTTCCTCGAGCGCCGAGCGCTCCACTTCGATGGTCGGCAGCGTCTGCGCCAGTGCACCTTCCTCAAAAGTCTTGCGCGCTGTCTCGGCAGCCTCATCTGCCGCATCGCGGCCATGCAGCATTGCCGTCACTTCGGTGGCGAGAACTTTCTTCGCCTCGTTGAGCTCGGCTCCCTGCAGTGCCGCAAGGCGCGCGACCTCATCGAGCGGCATCGTCGTGTAGAGCTTGAGGAACCGCTCGACATCTGCATCCTCGGTGTTGCGCCAGTACTGCCAGAAATCGTAGGCGCCGAGCATGTCCGGGTTGAGCCACACAGCGCCGTCGGCGCTCTTGCCCATCTTCGCGCCCGACGAGGTGGTCAGAAGCGGCGAGGTGAGGGCGTAGAGCTGCGGCGTGCCCATGCGGTGGCCGAGATCGATGCCGTTGACGATGTTGCCCCACTGGTCGGAACCACCCATCTGCAGACGGCAGCCAAGACGCCTGTTCAGTTCGACATAATCATAGGCCTGGAGGATCATGTAGTTGAATTCCAGGAACGACAGAGACTGCTCGCGGTCGAGGCGCAGCTTTACCGAATCGAACGACAGCATGCGGTTGACCGAGAAGTGGCGACCCACATCGCGCAGGAATTCCAGGTAGTTTATGCCCAGAAGCCAGTCGGCATTGTTGACCATCAGGGCGTCCTGCGGGCCGTCGCCGAAGGTCAGGTAGTTGGCGAACACCTTCTTGATGCCGGCGATGTTCTCGGCAATCGTTTCCGGCGTCATCAGCTTGCGCGCTTCGTCCTTGAACGAGGGATCGCCGATCATGCCGGTGCCACCACCCATCAAGGCGACCGGACGGTGGCCGGTCTTCTGCATCCAGTGCAGCATCATGATCTGGATCAGACCGCCGGCATGCAGGCTCGGTGCGGTCGGATCAAAGCCGATATAGGCCGTGACCGTCTCGTTCCGGAACAGTTCATCGAGACCAGCGTCGTCGGAGGTCTGGTGAATGAACCCGCGTTCGCTGAGCGTGCGCAGGAAGTCGGATTTGAAGGCGGTCATGATCTTTCAGGCTCTTTGATTTTGGCGGATGCGACGCAGCATGACGCATCCGCGCGACGGTCTATTTCAGGCGTTTCGGGCGGGGTTCGGAAAGCTCGCCACGCAGACGGCGGTCCAGATAGTCCGAGCACTCCCCGATCAGTTCGTCGATGCGATCGGTATAGAAGTGGTTCACGCCGGGCATGGTTTTCTGGGTAATCGTAATGCCCTTCTGTGACTGCAGCTTGTCAACGAGGCCCTGAACGTCGGCGGGCGGTGCAACCTTGTCGGCATCCCCATGAATGATCAGACCGGATGACGGGCAGGGGGCCAGGAAGGAGAAGTCGTAGAGATTCGGCTGTGGCGATATGGACATGAACCCCTCGATCTCCGGGCGACGCATCAGAAGCTGCATGCCGATCCATGCACCGAAGGAGTACCCGGCGATCCAGCAGTTCTTCGAATCGGGATGCAGCGACTGCACCCAGTCGAGCGCTGCAGCCGCATCCGACAGCTCGCCGGTGCCGTGATCGAAGGCGCCCTGGCTTCGGCCGATGCCTCGGAAGTTGAAGCGCAGCGTGGTGAAGCCCCGGCTCTGGAACATGTAGAAGAGATCGTAGACGATCTTGTTGTTCATCGTGCCGCCGAAATGCGGATGTGGATGGAGGATGAGCGCGATTGGAGCGTTCTTTTCCTTCGACGGCTGATACCGTCCTTCCAGACGTCCGGCAGGCCCGGCAAAAATGACCTCAGGCATGAGTACTCCACATTGGGCATCGCAGCATATCGAGTTACAAAGGGAACGATGTTCCTTAACCCTTGACGCGACGCCGACGCCTCCATAGAAGCTAGTTTAGAATTGTTCAAAAATGATGATGCGCAAGCGATCATCATGTCGGCAAGCCGGGTAAATAGGACGGCTCGCCCTGAAAGTTCAAGGAAATTACGTCACTGCGGCCAAGTTTGGCCTGGAAGGCGTGAAGCAGACAGCGGATTCGCGGAGAAAAGCGGAAGGTCTATGTCGGCAACCCGGGCATATCTCGACTTCAATGCCAGTGCGCCGCTTCTCGAGCGGGCACGGGTGGCGATGCTTGACGCGCTGTCGATGCCGGCGAATCCCTCGTCGGTTCATACCGAAGGGCGGGAAGCCCGTCGCGTGCTGGAAGACGCACGCAGGCACGTTGCCCGACTGGCTGGCGCGCGTCCCGAGCATGTGATCTTTACGTCCGGCGCAACCGAGGCTGCGGCAATGCTGCTCACCCCGCGCTGGAAAATGGGGCGGTCACCGCTCGGGTTCTCGGCACTTTATGTGAGTGCTTCTGACCATCCGTGCGTTTTGAAGGGCGGGCGCTTTTCTCCAAGCCAGATCAAGACGATACCGGTGCGGCCTGACGGTTTGGTCGACCTTGTGGAGCTGGAAACCCTGCTCGCGGCGCATGACAACAATGCCGGTCTCCCGCTGGTTGCCGTGCACGTGGTCAACAATGAAACCGGCATTGTTCAGCCGGTAGAGGACATTGGCCGACTGGCCAAGGCCCACGGTGCTACCACCGTGTTTGATGCCGTGCAGGCTGCAGGGCGTATTCCTGTATATATTTCATCGGGTTACGCTGACTACATCATTCTTTCTTCGCACAAAATCGGCGGGCCCAAGGGGGCTGGCGCCGTGGTTGGAAGTGCGGACCTGATGATGCCGGAGCCGCTGATTCACGGCGGCGGCCAGGAAAAGGGGCATCGCGGGGGCACTGAAAATCTCGCTGCCATTGCCGGTTTTGGCGCTGCTGCTGCCGAGGCATTTGAAGGGCTGGGCCGCATTGCGGCGCTTTCCACCATGCGGGACCGATTCGAGGCCGCTATTCTGAAGCATGTGTCGGATGCCGTGATCCATGGCCGCGACGTGCAGCGGGTCGCTAACACGAGCTTCTTTTCCATTCCCGGCATGAAGGCGGAAACTGCCCAGATCGCGTTCGATCTCGGCGGCGTTGCGCTGTCAGCGGGCTCTGCCTGTTCCTCCGGCCGGGTCGGTCCCAGCCATGTGCTGCAGGCTATGGGACAGGGCGACGAAGCAAGTGCATTGCGGGTTTCCATCGGACACGCGACGACCGAACAGGATCTGGTGCTGTTCGACGTGGCTCTGGCCGGTATTGCGAAGCGGCGAAAGAATGCCGCGGGAACCGGGATTCAGGCTGCGTAGCGTGGTCGAAAGGAAAAAATCGATGGTGAAGAGAGTAAAAATGGAGAAAAAGACACATATTTAATATGTGACCGGATGAAACGTCCGCTCCGAAGCACTACATCCGGTTTGCAACAAGGCAATCAGGGTGTGCACAATTTGAAGACGGCCGGGCCTTGACCCCGGCATGGATGGAGAACGCATATGCCTGCCGTGCAGGAGACGATTGATCAGGTCCGCATGATCGATGTGGACCAGTACAAGTATGGTTTCGAGACGCTCATCGAGAGCGAACTGGCCCCCAAGGGCCTGAACGAAGACATCATCCGCTTCATTTCGGCCAAGAAGGAAGAGCCGGAGTGGATGACGGAATGGCGGCTGAACGCCTACAAGCGCTGGCAGGCCATGGAAGAGCCGAGCTGGGCGCGCGTCAGCTATCCCAAGATCGACTTTCAGGATCTGCACTACTACGCAGCGCCGAAGAACCAGACCGGTCCGAAATCGCTGGATGAAGTCGATCCAGAGTTGCTCAAAACTTACGAAAAGCTCGGTATCCCTTTGAGGGAGCAAGAAATTCTTGCCGGTGTGCGCAAGCAGGGCGAGCCGAGTGATCTAGACGATAGCCCGAGCGACAATGTCTACAGCTCCGGGCGCGTTGCTGTTGATGCGGTGTTCGATTCCGTATCGGTCGTGACCACATTCAAGGAAGAACTTGCCAAGGCCGGTGTGATCTTCTGCTCGATCTCCGAGGCGATCCGCGAGCATCCCGAACTGATCCAGAAATATCTGGGCTCGGTCGTGCCGGTGTCGGACAATTATTATGCCGCGCTGAATTCCGCCGTCTTCACCGATGGCTCCTTCGTCTATGTGCCGAAGGGCGTGCGCTGCCCGATGGAATTATCGACCTATTTCCGCATCAACGAGCGCAACACCGGCCAGTTCGAGCGCACGCTGATCATCGCGGAAGAGGGTGCCTATGTGTCTTATCTGGAAGGCTGCACCGCGCCGCAGCGCGACGAGAACCAGCTCCACGCCGCCGTGGTCGAGCTGATCGCGCTCGACGATGCGGAGATCAAGTACTCCACGGTCCAGAACTGGTACCCGGGTGATTCCGAGGGCAAGGGCGGCATCTACAATTTTGTCACCAAGCGCGGCGATTGCCGGGGCAACAATTCCAAGATCTCCTGGACCCAGGTTGAAACCGGTTCGGCGATCACCTGGAAGTACCCGTCCTGCATCCTGCGTGGCGACAACAGCCGCGGCGAGTTCTACTCGATTGCCGTTTCCAACGGCCATCAGCAGATCGATTCCGGCACCAAGATGCTGCATCTGGGCAAGAACACGTCGAGCCGCATCATCTCCAAGGGCATCTCCGCCGGCAAATCGCAGAACACCTATCGCGGACAGGTTTCGGCGCACCGCAAGGCGGCCAACGCCCGTAACTTCACCCAGTGCGACAGCCTGCTGATCGGCAATGACTGCGGCGCGCACACGGTGCCCTATATCGAAGCAAAGAACGCCACTGCGCAGTTCGAGCACGAGGCGACCACGTCGAAGATTTCCGAGGATCAGCTGTTCTACGTCATGCAGCGCGGCATTCCCGAGGAAGAGGCCATCGCGCTCATCGTCAACGGCTTCGTCAAGGACGTCATCCAGGAACTGCCTATGGAGTTCGCCGTCGAGGCGCAGAAGCTCATCGGTATTTCGCTTGAAGGTTCGGTCGGCTGAGGCCGGCGCATTTGTTTGGAAAAAATCATGCTTGAGATCAAAAACCTGCACGCCCGCATCGCCGAGGACGGCACCGAGATCATCCGTGGCCTCAACCTGACCGTGAGGGCCGGCGAAGTGGCCGCGATCATGGGGCCGAACGGCTCCGGCAAGTCCACGCTGTCCTACATTCTTGCCGGTCGCGACGACTATGAGGTGACCGAGGGCGAGATCCTTTACAATGGCGAGTCCATTCTGGAAATGGATCCGGCAGAGCGTGCCGCCGCCGGCATTTTCCTTGCCTTCCAGTACCCGCTGGAGATTCCGGGCGTTGCACGATGGAGTTCCTCAAGACCGCCATTAACGCGCAGCGCAAGGCGCGTGGCGAGGAGGAGCTGAAGATCCCCGAGATGCTGAAGCGCGTGCGTACCGCAGCCGACGAGCTCGACATGAGCATGGACATGCTCAAGCGTCCGCTCAATGTCGGTTTCTCCGGCGGTGAGAAGAAGCGGGCCGAAATCCTGCAGATGAAGCTTCTGGAGCCAAAACTCTGCGTTCTGGACGAGACCGATTCCGGCCTCGACATCGATGCGCTGAAGATCGTCGCCGATGGCGTGAACGCCCTGCGTTCGCCGGATCGTGCCGTGCTGGTGATTACCCACTACCAGCGTCTTCTCGACTACATCGTTCCCGACACGGTTCACGTTCTCTACCGCGGCCAGGTGATCAAGTCTGGCGACAAGGATCTGGCGCTTGAGCTGGAGAAGAACGGTTACGCCGGCGTCATCGACGCAGCCGCTTGAGGTGACGAGATGAACCTTCATGCTCAAAACACGCTGACGGAGGCCGAGACGGCGCTGGTCAACGGCTATTCCAGCCGTTTTTCCGACCTGCCCGGCGATGCCGATGTCACCGTCCGTCGCGATGAGGCGCTCGAGCTTCTCAAGCAGGGCCTGCCCACGCGCCGCGTCGAAGCCTGGCATTACACCGACCTGCGCCGGCTTCTCTCCGTCGTTCCGGATTTCAAGCCGGTCGCCAATGCCGAGGCCGTTGCGCCGCTGATCGAAAACGCGCTCGTCCTGCCTGTGCTGAACGGCACTGCGCATGGCCGCGAGGCAGGACCCGAAGGGCTCACGGTCGCAACGCTCGCCGACAAGCTTCAGGAAGGCGCGCTGCCTGCCGAATGGCTGACGGCTTCCGACCGGTTCGACGCTGTCGGCGCGATCAATGCTGCCTTCGTTTCGGATGGCTACTGGCTCGACATTGCCGAAGGTGCGGAGCTTGACCGCCCGATCGAGCTTCAGAATATCCATGCGGGCGGTCAGGTGCATGGCCGTTTCGTGGTCAATGCGGCAGCCGGTTCAAAGGCGACCATCATCGAGCGCCAGACCGGTGCCGGTGATGCGCTTGCATCGTCCGTCACGCATCTGGACGTTGCCGATGGCGCGAATGTGCTGTGGATCCTGCTTCAGGAGCAGCCGGACGATGCGGCCTATCTTGGCCAGTTTTCGGCTTCGCTTGGCAAGGATTCGAGCCTCACACTCTTCATCATGAACGGCGGCGGCAAGCTGGTTCGTCAGGAAGTGAAGGTTGTGGCGCGGGGCGAAGGCTCCGAGTTCAAGCTTCGCGGCGTGAACCTGCTCGGCGGTGAGACCCATTGCGACGTGACCATGGTGCTCGATCACCTGGCACCCGACACGGTCTCCACCGAAACGTTCCGCAATGTCGTAACGGGCAAGGCCAATGGTGTGTTTCAGGGCCAGATCCGCGTTGCGAAGGTCGCTCAAAAGACCGACGCCAAGATGGCCTGCAACACGCTTTTGCTGACCGATGAAGGCGGATTCTCTTCGAAGCCGGAACTCGAGATCTTCGCCGATGATGTGGCCTGCGGCCATGGCGCGACGGTGACCGATATCGAGAAAGAGCACCTCTTCTACCTGATGGCGCGCGGCATTGACGAGAAGACCGCACGCGGTCTGCTGGTCAAGGCTTTCGTGGCCGAGGTCATCGAGGAGCTTGAGGACGAAACCGTGATCGAGGCGCTGGAGGCCAGGCTGGTCGACTGGTTCGCCGAGCACGGCTAGAGCGCCGTGCGTCCATTCGGGCGCACAAAGGACGCTCTACCCTATTGGAGCTTCGCATCGTGCTTTCCGAAAATCGATTTCGATTTTCGGGCCGATGCGATAATCCCAAACCACTCACACCCGCCTTTCTGAGCGAGGGGCGGGCACGCGGGGTTCGAAATGGACCAGAAGGTCGACACTATGCGTTATGACGTTGAAGCCGTTCGCCGGGATTTTCCCATCCTGGCGCGAGAGGTTTACGGCAAGCCGCTCGTCTATCTCGACAATGGCGCGTCGGCGCAGAAACCGCAGGCGGTGATCGATGCGATCACGCATGCCTACAGCAATGAATACGCCAATGTTCATCGTGGCCTGCACTTTCTCTCGAACGCCGCTACGGATGCCTATGAAAAGGTGCGTGAAACGGTCCGGCGCTTCCTGAATGCGGAAAGCACCGATCAGATCATTTTCACCAAGTCGGCCACCGAGGCGATCAACACCGTCGCCTATGGTCATGCGATGCCGAATATCGGCGAAGGCGACGAGATCGTTCTGTCGATCATGGAGCATCACTCAAACATCGTGCCCTGGCATTTCCTGCGCGAGCGCCATGGTGCGAAGCTCGCCTGGATCCCGGTCGATGAGGAAGGGGTGCTCACGGTCGAGGCGTTCGAGAAGACGCTGACCGACAGCACGAAGCTCGTCGCCATCACACATATGTCGAATGTGCTCGGCACCGTCACGCCGCTCAAGGAGATCATTCGGATCGCCCATGAGCGCGGCATTCCGGTTCTGGTCGATGGCAGCCAGGGCGCTGTCCACCTGCCGGTCGACGTGCAGGCGCTCGACTGCGATTTCTATGTCTGCACCGGGCACAAGCTCTACGGGCCTTCCGGCATTGGCGTGCTCTATGGCAAGAAGGAGCGCCTTGCCGCCATGCGGCCCTTCCAGGGTGGCGGCGAGATGATCGAGGACGTGACGCTCGACAACGTCACCTACAACGATCCGCCGCACCGTTTTGAAGCCGGTACACCGCCCATCGTGCAGGCGATCGGGCTTGGCGCGGCGCTGGAATATATCGAAGGCATTGGTCGCGAGGCGATTGCGGCTTACGAGGCCGATCTGGTGCGCTATGCGCATGACCAGCTTGGCCGCATCAATTCGCTGCGGATTTTCGGCAATGCGCCGGACAAGGGCGCCATTGTGTCCTTCGAGCTTCAGGGCATTCATGCCCATGACGTGTCGATGGTGATCGACCGGGCAGGTGTCGCCGTCAGAGCCGGGACGCATTGCGCCCAGCCGCTCTTGAAACATTTCGGCGTCACCTCCACATGCCGTGCATCGTTCGGCATGTATAATACACGCGAGGAGGTCGACGCCCTCGCTGAAGCGCTTGAGAAAGCGCGGCGTTTTTTCGGGTGAACAAGATGACTGATACACCGCAGGATACGGACCAGCCTGTCGAGGCTACAGCCCCTCGGGAGATGGAAGCCAAGATGTCTTCCATTCCGCAGGAAGAGCTTGCGCGGCTGACAGACGATATCGTTAGCGCGCTGAAGACGGTCTACGATCCGGAAATCCCGGCTGACATTTATGAACTCGGTCTGATCTACAAGGTCGATATCGAGGATGACCGGTCGGTCAAGATCGACATGACCCTGACCGCGCCCGGTTGTCCCGTGGCGGGCGAGATGCCAGGCTGGGTGCAGAACGCCGTAAGCAGTGTCGAGGGCGTGGGCGATGTCGAGGTGACGATGGTGTTCGATCCGCCGTGGACGCCGGACCGAATGTCGGAAGAAGCGCAGTTCGCTGTCGGGTGGTATTGAGTGCTGCTCTTGCAACGCGGCCGAATCCTGCCCATCTTTTGCACATGACCATTCCGCGAGCCTTGCACTCGCTGTGAACGGAGATTTTTATGAGCCGATTTCAAGTGATGACGATGACCGACGCCGCGGCAGACCGCGTGCGTGAAATCGTGTCCGCCCGAGACGGCGCCAGGGGCGTGCGGGTCGGCATCAAGAAGGGCGGCTGTGCGGGTATGGAGTATACGGTCGATCTGGTGACGGAACCTGATCCAAAGGACGACCATGTGGAACATGAGGGCGCGCATGTCTATGTGGCGCCCGAGGCGGCGCTTTTCCTGCTTGGCACTGAGCTCGATTTCGAGGTCACGAAGCTGCGCACAGGCTTTACCTTCAAGAATCCCAACCAGACTTCCGCCTGCGGCTGCGGTGAATCCATCGAACTGAAGCCTGCTGACCTGAAAGCGCTGGCCGAAGCGCGCGGTACTGCCTGACGGGCGGGCGGTGGACGACGACGCCATACGCGATCTTTTCGCAGGGCTCGGTCCCGTTACCATCCGGCGCATGTTCGGCGGCAAGGGAATTTACCATCAGGGAATTGTTTTCGCATTGCTGGTTGGCGGCGAGATATTGCTGAAGGCCGACGCGCAGACCGCGCCGGCTTTCAAGGCGGCCGGTTCACGGCAATGGGTTCCAGCGGGACACAGGGGGCGGGGCCGGTTGTCATGCCCTACTGGAGCATACCTGACCAAGCGATCGACGACCCCGATGAAATGACGCTGTGGGCACGCCGTGCGTTCGAGGCGGGCTGCGAAGCAGGAAAAATAATCATTCGTGCAAAAAAAAGCCGCTGCGGGAAGGCTCCAGCAGCGGCTTTGTTCATTCCGTCATCCGGTTCGGCTTCAGGTCCTGACCGGGATCTTCATGAACGCTGGCACGTCTTCGCCGAAGCCGACAGTGGTGTCTTCCTCGCGCTGATGGCGTCGCTGCTCTTTGCGGGGTTCTGGGCGAGGTTCTGGTTTGTCCTGCTTTGCCTTGCGCTCGGCATTCTCGGACTTGATTTCGTCCTTGCGCGACTTTCTGCCGGAAGGTTTTTTGTCGTCGCCTGCCGCGTCCTTCTTGCTGTTGCGTTTTGCTCCGCGTCCGCGCTTGTGTTCGTCGGTTCCGTCTTCCGCCTGGAGCGTCGAGAGATCGCCGTCCAGCCATTCGACATCCTGGCCGATGAGCTTTTCGATCGAGTCCATGTATTTGCGATCGGCCTTGGTAATCAGCGTGAACGCTGCACCCTTGCGGCCCGCGCGGCCGGTCCGGCCGATACGGTGCACATAATCGTCGGCATGGGTGGGAATGTCGAAATTGAAAACGTGGCTTACATCGGGGATGTCGAGCCCGCGTGCTGCGACGTCGGAAGCGACGAGCAGCTTCAGATTCCCTTTGCGGAAATTCTCCAGCATCGTCATCCGCGCGCGCTGGTCCATATCTCCATGCAGTGCGCCGGCGTCATACTCGTGACGGACCAGCGAACGGAACAGCGTCGCCACTTCGCTCTTGCGATTGCAGAAGATGATCGCGTTTTTCAGCGTGTCACCCTGAGAATCGATTAGCGACCGGAGGCGCTCGCGCTTCTCCCAGGGTTTTGAGCCGCATTTGACAAAGCGCTGGGTAATGTTCGTCGCGGTTGTCGCCGGGCGCGAGACTTCCACACGGACCGGCGCCTGCAGAAACTGCTCGGTGAGCTTGGTGATCTCCGGCGGCATGGTGGCCGAGAAGAAGAGGGTCTGCCGTGTGAACGGAATGAGCTTGCAGATGCGCTCGATGTCGGGGATGAAACCCATGTCGAGCATCCGGTCGGCCTCGTCGATCACGAGGATTTCCACACCGGTCAGAAGAAGTTTCCCTCGCTCGAAATGATCGAGCAGACGCCCCGGCGTCGCGATCAGCACATCGGCGCCGCGCTCCAGCTTCTTCTCCTGCTCGTCGAACGAAACACCACCAATCAGAAGCGCGATGTTAAGCCGATGGTTCTTGCCATATTTGACAAAATTTTCCTCAACCTGCGCGGCGAGCTCCCGTGTCGGCTCCAGGATGAGTGTCCGGGGCATACGCGCCCTGGCACGTCCGCGCTCCAGCCGCGTGAGCATGGGCAGGACGAAGGACGCTGTCTTTCCGGTCCCTGTCTGGGCAATGCCCAGCACATCCTTGCCGGTCAGAGCATGCGGTATGGCGCCTGCCTGGATCGGTGTGGGTTGCGTGTAGCCCGCATCGGCCACGGCGGAGAGGACCTTTTGGGACAGGCCCAGATCGGAAAATGTCAACGCTTCCTGAGCGGTGTCTTGTTCTTCTGCTGGCACGTTTCGGCTGTCTTTGTGTTTGCGGCGTGGTGCCGCCCTGTGAGGCCCTGGAACCCCGAATCCCCCGAGGGCGTACGGCCTGACGCGTGCGATGTCAACAGATCAGTTGCCGTAAAGTCAGCTATTGTTCAGTAACGGAACTGCTCGGAAAGGATGCGTTCGTTCCAGGAATGGCTCTCGTCGAACAGAACGGTCACGGTTTCCTGGTGCGATTCGCGGACCGTCACCGACACGACCGACTTGATCTCGGTGTGGTCGGCGACCGCGTTCACCGGCCGTTTTTCAGGCTCGAGTATATCGAAATGCACCGTCGCCTGGTTGGAGAGCAGGGCGCCGCGCCACCGGCGCGGACGAAACGGGCTGACGGGGGTAAGCGCCAGGAGGGGCGCGTCCAGCGGCAGGATGGGCCCGTGAGCGGACAGGTTGTAGGCCGTGGAGCCGGCAGGCGTCGCCACCATGACACCGTCACAGATCAGTTCTTCCAGACGCACCTTGTCGTCGATGGCAATGCGGATCTTCGCTGCCTGGTATGACTGACGCAGAAGCGAGACCTCGTTGACGGCGAGTGCCCGGACCCTGTTGCCATCGGCATCGATGGCCTCCATCTGCAGCGGGCGCACGGTTTCGGGGATTGCAGCGGCGACGCGCTCGCGCAGGCCGCGCTCCCGGTATTCATTCATCAGAAAACCGATTGAGCCGCGATTCATGCCGTAGATGCGCTTTCCCGCACTCATTGTTTCGCGCAGCGTGTGCAGCATAAAACCGTCACCGCCAAGCGCCACGATGACGTCAGCATCCTCGGGCCTTTCCTGGCCATAGAGCGCCGACAACCGTTTTGCCGCTTCCTGGGCATCCTCAGTGTCGGCGGAAACGAAGGCGAGGGCCATTGTTTGTTGGGTCATGGCGGTCGGACAGGCCTTGAATTCGCGGCGGGCAGCTATCGGTTAGCATGTGGGCGTTTGCCTGCAAAGGCAAACAAAGTCGCATTCATATGGGGATCGGACATAATCGATGCCAGTTTTGATTTCACTCTTGCGCGGTTTGTGCTAACGGAGCGCCGGATGCCCTTGTAGCTCAGTTGGTAGAGCACCTGATTTGTAATCAGGGGGTCGGCGGTTCGAGTCCGTCCGGGGGCACCATTTTTCACAGACAGCTATGCAACTCCCAGCCCCCGTTCCGATTGCGTGGTGGGCGCTTCATAGACCGTCGCAGCTTTCGGCGATCTGGGTCTGATTGCTTTCCCGGACCCTCGCTCCCTTGATCACAAAGCGCTCACTCGTGAGAACGGAATTGCCCGGGAAGTCGTAGCACACGGTCACAACCGTTTCGGTGTCCAGCTCTTCTTCCACGCGATAGCGGATGTCGGTGCCGCTGCCTGTCGCGTCCTCCCAGGCGTCGAGCGAACCGAGAAACTCTTCTTTCGTCTGCTCAATGCCTACGTCGTTCAGGATGATCCGCGCATCGTCGGCAAGGAGATCTGCAAGTGCCTCGCGGTCGGTGGTGCGCAGGGCGTCGAACCATCGGGCGAGAACGGTGCCGTCATCGGCGAGCGATGGTGAAACGGTCAGGGCCATGGCGGCCAGAAGCAGTCGCATCCGGTGCAGCATCATAGAGAAACCATGTCCAGTGCTGTTGCGTTCGGTTCGGCTGAGGCCATCCTAGAGCATCGGACCGATAAAGTGGAATCCGGTTTTCGGGCTGTTCCGATGCTCCATCAATTGTTTAGATCGTTCTTGGTGCGCGCGGATTGGCGCGCGGCGATCCAGCCGTTTTGGCGCGGTTCTTGAAACCCGTGAACAGACGGAGCTATTCCGTGTCCGAAATGGTCTTCAGGTGCAGGCAGGCCGCATAGAGGGAGACCGCCGCGGCATTCGACACGTTGAGCGAACGGATTGCGCCCGGCACATCGAGCCGCGCCAGGGCGGATACGGTCTCGCGGGTTTTCTGCCGCAGACCTTTGCCCTCGGCCCCCAGGACCAGAGCGATCCGGTCAGCCTCGAATGTGCTTTCGAGGCGCTTCGGTCCATCCGAATCGAGGCCGATCGTCTGGAAGCCGGCCTGCGCCAGTTCCTCGAGCGCCTCGGCGAGGTTGCGCACGGTGAGATGATCGATGTGCTCGAGCGCGCCGGAAGCCGCCTTGGCGAGAACACCGGATTCGGCCGGGCTGTGGCGTGCTGTCGTGACCAGTGCGTTGACGCCGAAAGCAACGGCGGAGCGCATAATGGCGCCGACATTGTGCGGATCGGTAACCTGGTCGAGAACGAGAACGAGGGCCGCCCCGTCGAGATCACGCAGTGGCGCGGGCTTGAGTGGCTCCGCCTCAAGCAGCGCGCCCTGATGCACGGCATCGGGGCCAAGTAGCCGGTCGATCTCGCGTGGCTCGACAGTTTCCACCGGGAAGGACAGGGCCTCAGCGTCCGCAAGTTCAAGGCGCGTGGCCGCGTTCCGGGTAATACAGAGACGCTTGATTCGTCGCTTCGGATTGTCGAGCGCGGCCCGTACCGTGTGCAGCCCGTAAAGGCGGACGATCCCATCCCCCGTGCCGGGCCCGGCAGGGAGCGCATGCTTGCCCGGCTTCTGCTGGGCACGGTCCCTGTGGGCGCGTCTGAGGCGCGCGTAGTGGCTGTCTTTCGGGGTCCGGGAGTTGTGATCGTCGCTCATGGCCTCTCTATAGTCCTGCGGCGGCATTCTGGAAACCGGATTCGCAGGGTGCAAGTTTTTCGGCGAAGATTTGCGACAGGCGGTTGACACCGGAGAGCCGCCTCGTCATAAGGCGCATCGCGGAACGGAGCAGGGCGATTTGCCTTTCGAAATTCCGCCACGTCGCTGAAGCTCCGACGGAAACGGAGGGGTGTCCGAGTGGTTAAAGGAGACGGACTGTAAATCCGTTCGCTATGCGTACGCTGGTTCGAATCCAGCCCCCTCCACCACCGTCGATCAGAGCCAGCGAAACGAACCCGGCGGGTATAGCTCAATGGTAGAGCAGCAGCCTTCCAAGCTGAATATGCGGGTTCGATTCCCGCTACCCGCTCCAGCGTTCCATCTTTGGCCTTTCATCCCCCGGCATCTTGTCTTTCTGTGTTTGTTTGTCGCATTCGGCCGCTTTCGGATAGCTCCTGCGTTGGACGTGCTGCATGATGCTCTTGCCGGTTTGTCCATAAGGGCGCACAAGCTGTGGAGCTTTTGTCATGTTGATGTCCGAGGTGGGGCTTGCTGAGGCACCGGCCGTTTTGCCGGGAGCGCGTTTCTCCGACACTTTTGACGCAGTTTCGCGAGAGCGGATCGATGCCGGCGTCGCCATGGAGCGCGGGTTCAAGACGGTCCCCGGTTGGGTCGACAGTCTGATGCGCCTGCGCGATCGTCTGGTGGCGCCATTCGGACTTAAAACGAGGGACGAGACGGCGCGCGCGGACAGGGCGGTGCCGTTTCCCATACTGGAGCATACACCGGAGCGGATCGTCATGGGGACCGATGACAGGCATCTGGATTTCCGCGTGATTCTTGGTGCAAACCCGATGGAACGCGGAGGTACGCGTGTCTCCTGCACGACGCTGGTCCGGCCGCGCAATCTGCTCGGGTGGCTCTATCTTTTGGCGGTTCTACCGTTTCACAAGCTGATCGTGGCGGCCACCGTGCGCCGCATCGTAGCCTGAACCCGGTTTTGTAACCGGCGAGGGTGGCCTGCTTCATCACGAGTCCCGAACAGGCGACTGAAACACCCGATAGCAGGGGCAAATCGGCCTGCGGGGCCGGCCAAGCGGTAAAGGGGCTTGTAATTTTGCGACTTTGTCGGTAATCGCCCCGCATCTAAAACCCAAACGCATCCACGGCGCCAAAGGAAGTTGCAATGGCCAAAGGTAAATTTGAGCGTACGAAGCCGCATGTGAACATCGGCACGATTGGTCACGTTGACCACGGCAAGACGTCTTT
>NZ_BAMP01000010.1 GCF_000615975.1 Nitratireductor aquibiodomus NL21 = JCM 21793
CTGTCGCGCCGCAACGCGCCATCTCCGGGGCATTTGTGCCGGACGAGGTGCTTGTCACTCTTGACGGCGATGCGGATGTGGCTGCCGCCGTGGCCGCCCAGTTCGGTCTGGAGCTGCGCTCGGCCCGTGCCTCCGGGTTGCTCGGGCGCACCATTGCCCGGTTCGGCATCCCGGACGGGCGTCCGGTGGCCTTTGTGCTTGCACAGCTCGAGGGTGACGGCCGGCTGGCAGATCGTGTGCCGAACCACGTGTTTCAGCTTCAGCAGGCCGCCGGCGTCGTGAACTACGCCTTCGAGCGGATTGCGCTCGATGCGGGATCGGTGAGCGGCGAGAATGTGAGCGTAGCCGTTATCGACACGGCGCTGGATGGGGCGCATCCGGCCCTTGTCGATCGTGTGGCAAGCGTGTTTGACGCGCTTCCCGACATGGCGGTGAAAGACCGGGAGCATGGCACGTCCATCTCTGGTCTGATTGCTGGCGGCGGGCCGTTTCGCGGCATGGCGCCCGGCGTGCGGCTTCTCCATGCACGGGCTTTCGAGGGCGGTATCTCCAGCACGAATGTGCTTCTCTCCGCACTCGACTGGGCGGTGGAAGAGGGCGCGCAGATCGTGAATATGAGCTTTGTCGGGCCGGAGAACCCGCTTTTCTCGTCCGCCTGCCGCAATGCGATGGCGCGGGGTGTCGTGCTTGTTGCCGCTGCTGGCAACAACGGCCCCGGCGCGCCTTTCGGCTATCCAGCGGCCTATGATGGTGTGATCGCCGTGACGGCAACGGATGTGCATGACCGGGTGATGGGAAAGGCCAATCGCGGTCGCTACATTGATCTTTCGGCGCCGGGCGTGAATGTGGTGGCCCCCATACCCGGCGGCATGGATGTCGTCACGGGCACGTCTTTTGCAGCGGCGGTTGTCTCTGGAGCGATTGCCAACCTTATCCACGCTGGCGGAGACGCGGCCCCGGAGACGCTTTCGGAACTGTTGCGGACCACTGCGGTGGACCTTGGCGATCCGGGTCGTGACGAGGATTTTGGCGACGGGCTCCTCAACGCCAGGGCAGCGATGGAAAAACGCGTGGCCGATTAACCGGACGAGGACGTGTCCGTAAGCCCGACCGGTGCGATGATCAGGCCGTTTTCGTCATGGGCGCGGTGGGCGGTCACACCGTAGATCCTTGCCAGATTCTCCTGCGACAGCACGGCTTCGGGTTTACCGAGCGCTGCAAGCTTCCCTTCGTTCAGAAGTATGACCTCATCGCACCAGCGGGCAGCGAGCGTCAGATCGTGGAGCGAGACCAGCACGGTCCTTCCTTCGGCAGCGAGCCGTTTCAACGATTGCATCAGCATGATCTGATGCGCGGCATCCAGGCCAGAGGCCGGTTCATCGGCGATGAGGAGCGGTGTTTCCTGCGCGATTGCACGCGCCATCAGAACGCGGGCCTGCTCGCCGCCCGACAGCTCGGTGGCGACCCGGCGGGCAAGCGGCGCAATGTCGGCCATTGCCATGGCGCGGGCGATCGCGGTTTCGTCCCGGGCATTCGGGCGCTGGCCGAAGCCACGCCATGGCAGGCGACCGAGCGCCACGAGATCGCGAACGGAAAGACGCCAGCCTATGGTTCTCTGCTGCGGCAGATAGGCGATGAGGTGGGCGCGTTGGGCTGGGCCGATCGCCGCTAGATCGTGTTCGCCGAGCTGCATGGCGCCCTCGGCGGCAATGTGCCCGTTCAGCGCGCGCATGAGCGTGGATTTGCCGGCGCCATTCGGCCCCAGAAGGCCAATCACCTGTCCGGGTTCAATGTCGAAGCTGATGGCATCAAGAACCTGCCTCTTTCCGAGCTTCACGCTCAAACTGTCGATGTGGAGGTTCATCAAAGCATCTCCCGGCGGGCGCGGACAACGAGCCACAGGAAGAAGGGCGCGCCGATCAGTGCTGTCAGAACGCCGACATTGAGCTCGCCGGCCGGCAGGACGATCCGCGCGGCGATGTCTGCGGCGAGCAGAAGTGCGGCACCGCCGAGGCCGGCAGGCAGAAGGAGGCTGCTTGGCAGTCGGCTGGTCAGCGGGCGGATGAGATGCGGAACCACGAGGCCGATGAAGCCAATGGTGCCGGCGACCGCCGTTGCCGCGCCAACGGAGAGCGCCACACCGGCGACGATCAGGAAGCGTGCGCGGCCCATGTGAATGCCGAGGCTGGAGGCCGCTTCCTCGCCCAGTGAGAGCGCATCGATGGCTCGGGTCGACAGTGCGATCAGGAGCCAGCCACAGGCCATGAGAGGCAGGGCGAGGGCCACATGCTCCATGGATCGGTCCTTCAGAGAACCCAGCAGCCAGAAGATGATCTCATAGGCGGCGAAAGGATTGGGCGAGAGGTTGAGAACCAGCGAGGTGAGCGCTGCCGCGAGACTGGAGAGCGCCACACCTGCGAGGATGAGCGTGAGCGTCGAGCCCTGGCGCGCGGCGATGGCGAGCAGGATCAGAACGGCGATAAGCGCCCCGATCAGCGCGCCGGCAGGAAGGGCATAGAGCGAACTTCCGGCAAGGCCTGAGTAAAACACCACCACCGCGCCGAGCGCTGCCATGGAGGACACGCCGATCACGCCGGGTTCCGCCAGCGGATTGCGCAAAAACCCCTGAAGCACCGCGCCGGAAAGCCCGAGCGATATGCCGATGGCAAGGCCGAGCAGGGCGCGCGGCAGGCGGATTTCGCGCATGATGATGGCCGCCGCCTCGCCGCCGCCGGCGAAAAGGCCGGTTATGCTGTTCCCGAGGCCCAGTTCGGCGGGACCGACCAGTAGCGACACGACGAATAGCGCGAGTGCGAGGAGTGCAAGCGACGCGGAGAGCTTCATTGCGTCGCGTCCTGCGGGCAGGGGGCGATCTCGGCGCGGAGTGCGGCCAGCGCGCGCACGGCTTCCATCACTCCCGGGGCACCGCACGACAGGGAGCCTTCGGGCACGAATGCACCGATGCGGGTTTCGGGAAGGGCGGCAATCGCCGGATGGCGCGGCACGTGTTCGCCGAGTGTCGGCGCGTCCTGTTTTCTGCTGATGCTGATGACGTCGGGCCGGGCGGCGATCACCTGTTCCAGGGGGAAGGGTGCCATACCGACGACACCGAGATCGGCGGCCAGATTGGCGAAGCCCGCGGCACGCATCACGGAATCGGCCAGCGTGCTGCTGCCGGGCGCGATGCCGTTCTGATCGTAGGCGATCATGGTGGGGCGCCTGTCGCATTGGCGTGCGGCAATTGCTTCGAGTTCGCCTGTGAAATCGCCTGCTATTCTTTCGGCCTTCTCTTCCTGACCGAGGAGCGCGCCCATACGGCGGATTTCGCCCGGAATGGTCTCGAGGGTCTGCGCGAACGAAAACTCCTCGACATGAAAGTCCAGCCTTTTCAAGAGGGCGGTCGTGTTGTGGAGCGCGTAGGTGCCGGTGACCACGAGGTCGGGCTTTTCAAGGAATACCTCTTCGGCAAGTCCGCGATTGACCGGGTAGGCCTGCGCTTCTTCATGCAGCATTGAGAGGCTCGGCTCGCGCGAAAGGAAGGAGACGGAGACGAGCTGATCCGGCCCAGCCAGCGTCATGGCAAGCTGGTCAGTGCACAGATTGAGCGACATGACGCGTTTTGGCGCGGCCGAAACCGGCGCAACAAGAAGCGCGCCGGCCAGAAAAGCAAGGCCGGAAAGGCGAGGGAGGCTTCTCCGACTCCGCAGCATCAGGGAGCGAACTTTGCCCGGAAGCCAGCGAAGACCCCGAAGCCCGGTGTGTTGTAGCCGCGTACCGTCTGATAATCCTGATCAAGCAGGTTTTCCGCGCGGACATAGAGTTCGGTGTCCTCGGTCGGCTTGTAGGCGACCCTGGCGTTGACAAGCAGATAATCGTCAAGCTCGAAACCGCCGGTATCGACCGTATCCATAGCCGCCCTGGCAGATGCCGATATTGTCCACTTCTCTGCGGGCTTCACGCTGGCGGTCAGGCCGATTTCGTGGCGTGGCACGCGCGTCAGGCGAACGTCGTTCTGATCCACCGAGTGTGTATAGGTGTAGGCGCCGGTGAGGATCAGCCAGTCGGTCGCGGCATAGCGGAGCGAAGCCTCGACGCCGCGCTGGCGCGACGTGCCCGCGATCTGCTCATAGTGCGTCGTGTAGCCGATCAGATCGTCTATCTCGAGCTGGAAGTAGGTGAGATCGGCAACCACCGCTCCATTCCAGAAACGTTGCTCAACGCCGATGTCGAAGCCGAAGCTGGTTTCGGGCCGAAGCTGGGGTTTGCGCCGAAGGGACCGAAGAGTTCATTGAGGCTGGGGGCGCGGAAGCCGGTTCCCACGGAGCCGTGCAGGCGCGTCTCGGTCTCATTGAAAAGATAGGACGCGGTCGCGCGATATGTGGTGTGCCCCCCAAATTCGCTGTGTTCGTCCTGCCTGACACCGGCGGTCAGCGTCAGGTTTTCCAGCGGTGTGGCGATGGCTTCACCCCAGACACCGGCAATCCAGAAACTGGAATCAATCTCGGGATTGAACAGGCCGGCAGGAAAGACCGCGTTCTGGCGCTCGTAATCTGCGCCGCCCTGAACGACCAGCCATTCATTGACGTCAAAAGCGCCCTGATAGTCGGCCTTGTAGCGGCGGCCATTATAGCTTCCATCGAAGCCCGTACCGGTAATCGACCGTTCGAGGTCAAAGGCCTGCACGGAGACCGTGTTGCGGAAGCGGCCGTCCATGAGGTCGAGATTGAAACCGGCGCGGCCTGCGCGTTGTCTGCTGTGGTTGGTGGCCGTTGGATTGTCACTCGGCAGAAGAGTGCCGAAACCCTGATTGTCGAACTCGGCCTCTGCGTCGATATAAAGCGCCGACCCGAAGACGGAGAAGACTTCGGAGAACGCATGTTCGGCGTTTGCATCGAACGTGATGTTCTCGTAGCCGTCGCGCTCGGTGCCGGAGCTGCGGCCGAAATGCCGTCGGTGCGGAAGCCCGTGGCGTTGATGGAGAGTTTCGACTGCTCGCTGCCAGCTCTGAAACCGTAGGAACCACCAAACGTGCCATGCGAGCCACCTTCGCCGTGAAGGATGTGGGTGATGCCGGGCTCGACGTCGTCCAGTGTCGACAGGCTTATCACTCCCGCAATGGCGTCGGAGCCGTAGAGGGTGCTCTGTGAGCCCTTGAGGACTTCGATGCTCTGCAGCCCACCGGACAGGAGATATTGGTAGGATGTCTGCACCTGGGTGCTGGTCGGGTCGGAAATGTCGATGCCGTTGTAGAGGGTTTTCACGTAGCGGCGGGGCGCGCCGCGGATCGACAGACTGCCCTCCGCGCCCGCGCCCCCTGGCGATGACAGGCTTACACCCGGCAGAAGGTCAAGATATTCCACCGCAAGTGGCAGAGACTGTTCTTCGATCTCTTCGCGCCTGATCACTTCCACCGTGGAGCCCACTTTGGAAGCCTCTGTTGGCGTGCGGCTGGGGGTGATGACCAGTGTGTCGAGCTCGAAGTCTTCAGCCTGCGTGGTGAGCGTGGAGAAGCCCAGTATCAGCGCGGTCGTGCTGGACAGGATAGAGTTTCGGTGTCGATTTGAACGCATGCGTGTGCTCCAGAACCAAGTTTTTCCGGTTTGCTGGAGAGCGACAGACGCCTGACTTCAATCCCCCCGCCAGCGATGACAATCGCCACCACTGCGAGAAACACAGCCCCGGAAGCGTCCCGCATCCGGTCGGTGACGGCCTGAGGCAGGTTTCCTGGCTCGCGCTTCGTCGGCTGCCTCGCCTTCCCGGGCCTTGCACCCAGTGGCATTGGAGGAGCCTCAGCGCTCACAGTTGCGGGAGCAGCCACGGCTGCGGTCACATGAAGAATGACCGTTCCGTGTTCCCTTTTCCTCCGGCGGGCGGACACCTGCCGGAGCACCTCAAGCGAACCGAAATCGCTTAGCAACTGGCTCCGGCAGCGTCAATCGGCAGGTGCGCGCAGGTCTGCCAAGTGTGCTGCTTCGGGTCAGTGCTTGTCATGAGGGTAAGGTGGCTCTTGTTGCAGAATCGGCTCTTCGTGTAGTTTTTGCGGCAATACTGTCGCAAATCCGTCATTGGAATTGTCGAAAAAGTTGCAGAATTCGCTTTCCAAACCCTGGTGAATTTTGACATCGGGGGCGGGATGGGAAATGCTAATCGAGAACCGAAAACGGTAGATAACGGGAGTGCGTCGATGACGTTTTTCAAGAGCAATGGCGAGAAGGTGCCGGCCCGCGTTGCCGAAATGGCGGATGAGGCACGAGCCGGCCGAATGGACCGGCGTGAGTTTCTTGCGCTCGCAAGCGCACTCGGCGCATCGACGGCGGCAGCCTATGGAATGCTGGGCCTGGCCGCTCCCGAGCAGGCCATGGCGCAGGAGCCGAAAATGGGTGGCACGCTGCGTGTCGCCATGTTCATCAAGGACCCGAAAGACCCGCGCACGGCCGACTGGTCGGAGATCGCAAACGCCATGCGCCAGACGCTTGAGCCGCTGGTGAAGTACACGCGCGATTTCACCTTCGAGGGCAAGCTTATCGAAAGCTGGGAAGTCAACGAGGATGCGACCGAATACATTCTCCACGTGCGCCCGGGCGTGACCTGGAACAATGGCGATGCCTTCACGGCAGATGACGTGATCTACAATTTCAACCGCTGGTGCGACCAGACCGTGGAAGGCAATTCCATGCCGGCCCGTATGGCCTCGCTCGTCGATCCTGAGACCAAGAAGGCGCGCGAAGGCGCGATCGAAAAGGTCGACGACATGACGGTGAAGCTTAACCTGTCGGCGCCTGATATTTCGATCATTCCCGCATGTCGGACTATCCGGCCCTCATCGTTCATCCGAGCTTTGACGAGACGGGCCGCGATTTTGTCGCCAATCCCATCGGCACCGGTCCCTTTGAGCTCGTGTCCTACGAGGTCGGCAACCGGGTTGAGCTGAAGAAGCGGGCCGACGGCAAATGGTGGGGCGGCGAAGCCTATCTCGATGGCATCGAGTTCATTGACTACGGCACGGATCCGTCCGCGACCGTCAGCGCGTTTGAATCCGGAGAAATCCACGCGAATTACGAGACCACTGCCGATTTCGTGGATATTCTCGATTCCCTGGGGTTGGTGAAATCAGAGGTCACAACCGCTACAACGATCGTGGCCCGCACCAATGTCAACAACAAGCCCTATGATGACGACAAGGTGCGCCGCGCGCTGCAGCGCGCCGTGGACAACACGACCGTTCTGGCGCTTGGCTACAACAATGCCGGCGAGGTGGCCGAGAACCACCATGTCTGCCCGATCCATCCTGAATATGCGGAGCTGCCGAAGCTTGAGCGCAATCTGGACGAGGCCAAGGCGCTCATGGAAGAAGCCGGCCAGATGGACCATGAGCACGAACTCATCACCGTGGACGAGGACTGGCACAAGAATACGGGCGACGCCATCGCCGCCCAGTTGCGCGAGGCCGGCTTCAAGGTGAAGCGCACGGTGCTGCCCGGCTCCACCTTCTGGAACGACTGGACGAAGTATCCCTTCTCCATGACCAACTGGAACATGCGTCCGCTGGGCATCCAGGTGGTGGCGCTCGCTTACCGCACGGGCGAGGCGTGGAACGAATCCGCCTATTCCAATCCGGAGCTCGACAAGCTGATCGAGGAGGCGCTGGCCATTCCGGATCCGGACAATCGCCGCGAGGTGATGAAGCAGATCGAGGAGATCATCCAGGGTTCGGGCATCATTCTCCAGCCCTACTGGCGCAAGCTCTACAATCACTCGGTGGAGGCCGTGAAAAACCACGGCATGCACCAGACCTTTGAGATCGATCTCGAAAAGGTCTGGCTCGACGAGGGCTGAGACAAGAACCTGAAGGGGCCGAAAGGCCCCTTTTGCGCAGGCAATCAATAACAACCTCCGTCAACGGGGGAAGGGGAAACCGTGCTTGGGTTTATTCTGAGACGTCTGGGCGTCATGGCATTGACGATGCTGTGTCTGACCCTTGTCGTTTTCTTTCTGGTCAATCTGGAGCCGAACCTCAAAAAGCTCGCGATCAGCCAGCTCGACATGCGCTCCTCGGCGGAGCAACTCGAGAGCTGGCTGCAGAAAAACGGCTATCGCCAGAATTTCTTCGTGCGTTATGGCCAGTGGCTTGGCGTCGTGCAGAAACAGCGAATATCGATCCGGAAACCGGGGTGGCTTCACCGCGGTTTTCCTATTGCGACGAACCGGCGGAACCCTATTACGGCGGCATACTTCAGGGCGACTTTGGCTGTTCGACCAAGTTCAAGGTGCCTGTGGCCGAAAAGCTCTTTCCGGCGCTAGGCGCCACCGGCATCCTGATGTTCTGGGTCATGGTGGTGATGGTTCCCGTCGCACTTCTGATCGGCGTTCTTGCGGGGATGCGGGAGGGTACGCGAACGGACCGAACGCTTTCCGTCGCCTCGATCGCCACCACGGCAACACCGGAATATGTGTCCGGCGTGATCTTTGCGGTCATCTTCGCCTCATGGCTCGGCTGGCTGAACGGCTCGGCCGCGACAGCCACGCGGCAGGGCATCTCCTTCTACAATTTCACCCTGCCGGTGATGACGATGGCGATTTACGGCATCGGCTATATCGCGCGCATGACACGGGCCTCCATGGTGGAGGTGATGACGCAGCAATATATCCGCACCGCCCGCCTCAAGGGGCTGGGCTTTCGCGCCGTGGTGATCAAGCACGCGCTGCGCAATGCGCTGATCGCGCCCTTCACGGTCATCATGCTGCAGTTTCCCTGGCTTTTGACGGGTGTCGTCATCGTCGAAGTGATGTTCCGCTATCAGGGTTTTGGCTTCACGCTGGTAGAGGCGGCCAGCAACAACGACATCGATCTGCTTTTAGGCTGTTCTCTGGTGTCGGTCTTCGTCGTCCTGTCCACGCAGCTTATTTCGGATGTGGGCTATGCCTATCTTAACCCGCGCATTCGCGTGCAGTAAGGAGGACGCGCGATGCAGGTAGAAACCCTTGGAACCTTCGGCATCATCTTCGGCGTGCTGGCGCGCTTCTGGCCGGTGTGGATCGCGCTGGCGGTCATTCTGTTCTTCAGCCTGCGTTTTCGTGAACGCATCGGCCTCTACGGTCAGCTCTTTGAGACGGGCGTCGGCGTCGCCGGTGTTCTGATCTGCTTTTTCTGGCTGTTCACGGCGCTCTTCGCCGCAACGGTCGCTCCGTTCGACCCACTGGCGCAGTTCCCGATTATGAAGAATGTCCTGCCCGGCGCCATCGAACCGGAAAGCGGGCAGGCTTTTCTCTTCGGCGGTGACAGGCTGGCACGCGATGTTTTTTCGCGCATGGTCTATGGCAGCCAGATCGTTCTCATCATCGCGCCTGCCGCGACGCTCTTCGCGCTGATGGTGGGCACCACGCTCGGCCTGCCAGCCGGTTATTATGGCGGGCGGATCGACAGTTTTCTCTCCTTCCTCGCCAATCTGGTCCTCGCTTTCCCGGTCATTCTGCTCTTCTATCTTTTGGTGACGCCGGGCATCCGCGAGACGCCTATTCCGCAATGGATGGCGGGTGTTTTCTTCATCTTCCCGATCGTGTTTTTCGTGACACTCTTCTGGACGCGCTATCGAAGCCGCCCTCAGCTTCTGGCTATACAGCTTGCCGTGACATTGCTGGTTGGTGGCTGGGCCTATCTGGGCCTCGTGTTCGATGCCGATCCGCTCGGCATCATCTCGATCAGCTCCAATCAGCTCAACATTTTCGTGGCCGTGGTCTTTGCCTCGTCCCCGGGCGTTTTCCGCATCGTTCGCGGGCTGGTGATGGACATCAAGACGCGTGACTATGTGGCGGCTGCGCAGACGCGCGGCGAGACGCCCTGGTACATAATGCTGTGGGAAGTGCTGCCCAACGCGCGCGGTCCGCTCATTGTCGATGTGTGCCTGCGCATTGGCTACACGACCATCCTTCTTGGAACACTCGGCTATTTTGGCCTCGGTCTTGCGCCCGAAAGCCCGGACTGGGGTACCGGCATCAAGGAATCGAGCCGCCTGCTCAGGGCCTATGTGCACCCGGCGCTGCCCCCCGTTTTTGCCCTCATGTCCTTCGTGCTCGGGCTGAACCTGCTTGCCGATGCGCTGCGTGAGCAGTCACTGAAGGATTGAGATGAACACTGAGAGCGACGCCATGAACGAAGCCATCAGCATCACACGCGGCCAGAAGAGCGGTAAGCCGATCCTCGAAATTGAAAACCTCTCCATTTCCTTCTTCACGCGTGCCGGCGAGATCCCGGCTGTGATGGATTTCTCCTGCGAGGTCATGCCCGGCGAGGCGATGGGCATTGTGGGCGAATCCGGCTGCGGCAAGTCGACCGTTTCACTCGGCATCATGCGCGACCTGTCCAATGTCGGGCAGATCGTCGGTGGCCGCATCAGGTTCAAGGGCCGTGACATGGCCGAGATGAGCGAGGAGGAACTGCGCCAGATCCGCGGCAATGAGATTGCATGATCTATCAGGAGCCGATGGCGAGCCTCAACCCGGCCATGAAGATCGGCCAGCAGCTCATGGAAGTGCCGCTCATTCACGACAATGTCTCGAAGGGCGAGGCGTGGCGCCGCGCTCTGGAGATGGTGGAGGCGGTGCGGCTGCCCGATCCCGAACGCATGATGCGGTCTTATCCGCACCAGCTCTCCGGCGGCCAGCAGCAGCGCATCGTCATCGCCATGGCGCTTCTGTCGAAGCCGGCCCTGCTTCTTCTCGACGAGCCGACAACCGCGCTCGACGTGACAGTCGAGGCGGGCATCGTCGAACTGGTGAAGGGGCTGGGCAAGAAATACGGCACGTCGATGATCTTCGTGTCGCACAATCTGGGCCTTATCCTTGAAACCTGCGATCGCGTGACGGTCATGTATTCGGGCGAGGCGGTGGAAACGGGCCGCGTTGAAGACGTGTTCGACCGGATGCGCCATCCCTATACGCAAGGGCTGTTCCGCTCCATTCCGCTGCCGGGTGCCGACAAGAATGAGAGGCCCCTGATTGCCATCCCCGGCCAGTTGCCGCTGCCGCATGAGCGCCCGAAGGGCTGCAATTTCGGCCCGCGCTGCCAGCATTTCAAGGAAGGTCTCTGCGATGCCGGAGAGGTGCCGATGCTGCCGATTGAAGGGCATGAGCGGCACCATTCCCGCTGCCTGCGCTTTGATGAGATCGACTGGAATGCGCTGCCGGAAGGCGCGCTCGCAGACAAACAGCCTATCGAGCCCGGCAAGCCGATGCTCCGCATCGAAAATCTGAAAAAATACTATCACGTGGCTGCCAACAGCATCTTCGGCGGCGGCGATACCAAGACCGTCAAGGCCAATGAGCAGATCAGCTTTGAGGCGCGGGAATCGGAAACCGTCGCAATAGTGGGCGAATCCGGCTGCGGAAAATCGACCCTGGCCAAGGTGCTTCTCGGGCTGGAGACAGCGACGGATGGCGAAGTGGTGCTGGCAAACGAGCCCATTCAGTCCACGGCGGTCGAGGACCGGGATACGGGCACGGTCGCCGGTATCCAGATGGTGTTTCAGAACCCGTTCGACACACTCAATCCGAGCCATTCCGTGGGTTCGCAGATTGTGCGGACGCTGGAGAAGTTCAACGTCGGCAAGACGCTGGCCGACCGCAGGCAGCGCATGCTGGAACTGCTCGATCTCGTGAAGCTGCCACGGGCCTTCGCAGAACGTATGCCGCGACAGCTTTCCGGCGGGCAGAAGCAGCGCATCGGTGTTGCCCGTGCCTTTGCCGGCAACGCCAAGGTGGTGGTGGCGGACGAGCCCGTCTCCGCGCTTGATGTTTCCGTGCAGGCGGCGGTGACCGAACTGTTGATGGACATTCAGCGCAAGAACAAGACCACCATGCTGTTCATCAGCCATGACCTGTCCGTCGTGCGCTATCTGGCCGACCGTGTGGTGGTCATGTATCTCGGCCATATCGTGGAGCAGGGGACGACCGACCAGATATTCGCGCCGCCCTATCATCCCTATACAGAAGCGCTCCTTTCGGCGATCCCGATTGCCGACACGTCTGTCCGCAAGAAGCATATCGTGCTTGAAGGCGACATTCCCTCGGCGATGAATCCGCCCTCGGGCTGTCCGTTCCAGACACGATGCCGTTACAAGGACCAGGTTCCGGGCGGCAAGTGCGAGCGGGAGGTGCCGCCGTTGAAGGACCTCGGCGACGGGCATTTCAGCCTTTGCTGGCTGGACGATGACGTTCTGAAATCCATGGAGCCGGTGATCAGTTTCGACGCGCCGCGGAAAACCGGCAAACCGGCGCGCCGGCAGGGGAAGGCAAAGGCGGCCAGTCAGAAACCGAAGGCAAAGGGCGAAATCCGGCCGATTGCCGGAGGTCGAAAGCCGGTCAGGGCTTCCGCGGCGGGCCTGTCAGCGGTGCCGGGCTCCTCCTCGCCGAAACGTGTTCAGGCGGAGGCCGGCGGCGGGCGTCAGGCGGCATCTACCCGCGTGAAGCCGGCCACCGCGAAGATCGGGAAAGATGCGAAGCCCGCCCGTATGCGCAAACCGAAGCAGCCGGATGATCTGAAGCTGATTTCCGGCGTGGGGCCGAAGCTGGAGGCGCGGCTCAACGATCTCGGCGTCTACACCTTTGCGCAGATCGCGGCCTGGAAAAAGGCTGAGCGCGACTGGGTGGACGATCATCTGAGCTTCAAGGGACACATCGAACGAGACGACTGGGTGAAACAGGCCAAAGCACTCGCCAGGGGCGGTGTTGAGGAATATATGCGGGTGTTCGGCAAGAAGCCGCGCTGAGCGTGGTCCCGTCTGGTATTTTAAGCGATCTCTTCTGGATATCGTTACGACTTTGCAGCACTTTGCGCCGGCCAGTCGATGTGCGAAGGAGAGTCGCGTGCCTGCCCGGATCGTTCAGATTTTGCTTGTGTTGCTGATCTTTGCCGGTTTGTCGGTTTCTTTTTCGGATGACGCCCACGCACGGCGTGGCGTGGAAGCCGAGGCGACGGCTGATTTGAAGCTGCGCGAGGGGCCGGGCCTGCGCCATAGAGCCGTTCTCACCATCCCGCGCGGCGCGCGTGTTGCGACACTGCGGTGCACGCGCCGCTACGCCTGGTGCGAGGTTGGCTATGCAGGGCGCAGCGGCTGGGTTTCCGCGCAGTATCTGCGTGACACTCGTCCGCATTATGGGGAACGACCGATTTCGGATGTCGGTGCCCTGATTGGTCTTGAGATCTTTGACTTCGTGATGCGTGAATTGGATGAGCGCGACCGCGGCAGGGCGTTTGAAGAGGCCGGAGGGGCTGGCGGAGATCGACGCCCCACGCCGCGCAATGCCTGTTTCTACGATCGCCCGAATTTCAAGGGCCGCCGGTATTGTGCGGGGATCGGAGATGACGTGCGCGGCTTGCGCGGGCGCATCGCTTCGATCCGGGTTGGAGAGCGCACATCGGTCGAGATCTGTTCGTGGCCTGATCGTGACGGGCGCTGCAGCCTGCTCACGCGCGATGTGCCTTTGCTTCGCCGGGGTGACGCGGCTTCCAGTTTTCGCGTTCTTCGCCGGCGGGCAGGGGATGAGCAGGACTTTGAGCCCATGAGCCGGGCCTGTTTCTATGAAGGGGTGGATTTTCGCGGGGCGAGCCTCTGTTTCGATGCAGGTGACGGAAGCCCACGGTTGCCGCGTGAATGGATCGGTCGCATTGCGTCCGTCCGTCTTGAGGGCGGGGCCGAGGCGCGCATCTGCGAGCGGCGCAATTTGACGGGCTGGTGTGAAACGATTGAACGCAGCATGCGACGCCTGCGCGATTACTACACCGACGACATTCGCTCCATTGAGGTCTACTGAGTGAGGATCGGCAGCGGATCCTTCAGAACACCGGCCTGCACATGGGCGTTTTTGCAAGAAATATCTGAAACTTAAAACATGACAATTAAATTCATCTTTCTTTTCAAAGGGATGTGCGGCGCGTCAAAATTTGACCGATTGATAAAAAAATGAAACTGCGTTAGCCTTTCCCCAATAATAAAAGGGGAATACGGAATGGCTGATGGTCTCTATGCGGACGGCATCGCCGCCGGCCGCCTTTCCGGTGAGGAGTACGACAGGAACTTCTCCGACCTGCATCCACCGCTCGACCGCCACGAGGCGGCCGTGGAGGCGGATCGCTGCTACTTCTGCTTCGATGCGCCGTGCATGACGGCGTGTCCGACATCGATTGACATACCCATGTTCATCCGCCAGATCGCCACGGACAATCCGCTGGGGTCTGCCAGAACAATCTTCGACCAGAACATTCTTGGTGGCATGTGCGCCCGCGTCTGCCCGACGGAGACGCTGTGCGAAGAAGCCTGCGTGCGTGAAGAAGCGGAGGGCAAGCCGGTGCAGATCGGCCGCCTGCAACGCTATGCCACCGATGCGGCGATGGCCGCAGGCGCACAGTTTTATGAGCGTGCCGCGCCAACCGGCAGGCGGGTTGCCATCGTCGGGGCCGGACCGGCGGGACTTGCCTGCGCGCATCGTCTGGCCGTGCACGGGCATGACGTCACGATCTTTGAGGCAAGGCCGAAGCCCGGCGGCCTCAACGAGTTCGGCATCGCCGCCTACAAGACGCCGGACGGGTTTGCCCAGGCCGAGGTGGATTATGTGATGGCGATTGGCGGCATCACGCTTGAGGAAGGCAAGGCGCTGGGGCGGGATTTCTCGCTCGGTGATCTCAGCCGGGATTTCGACGCCGTGTTCCTGGGCATGGGGCTGGCCGGCGTCAACGCGCTCGGTGCTGAGGGTGAAGATGTTGAAGGTGTGGAGAGGGCGGTGGACTACATCGCACATCTGCGCCAGGCGCAGGATCTTGCCAGCATGCCGGTTGGTCGCCGTGTCGTCGTGATCGGCGGTGGGATGACGGCCATTGATGCTGCGGTGCAGGCAAGGCTTCTTGGCGCCGAGGAGGTCACGATCTGCTATCGCCGGGGCCAGGAACACATGAACGCATCGGAGTTCGAGCAGGATCTGGCCGCCTCCAAAGGCGTTGTCATCCGGCACTGGCTGCAGCCCCGGCGCATTCTTGCCGACAAGGGCAGGGTCACGGGGATCGAGCTCGAGTACACGGTGCTGAAGGACGGAAAGCTTTCAGGCACCGGTGAGGCACTGACCCTGCGCGCCGACCAGGTGTTCAAGGCCATCGGGCAGTCTTTCGAGGTCGGGGTTCTGAACGGCTCCAGCGCATCGATTGCGCTTGAGGGGCGTCGCATCAAGGTGGACGAAGAAGGGCGAACCTCCATGCCGAAGGTCTGGGCCGGGGGCGACTGTATCGCCGGTGGCGACGATCTCACCGTTTCGGCGGTCGCGCAGGGGCGTGACGCGGCCGAGAGCATCCACCGCGCATTGGCCGGCTGAGGAGCGAGAAACCCATGGCAGACATTCGCAGCAATTTCGTTGGTATCAAGTCTCCCAATCCGTTCTGGCTCGCTTCCGCACCGCCCACGGATAAGGCCTACAATGTTGAACGCGCCTTCAGGGCGGGCTGGGGCGGTGTCGTCTGGAAGACGCTTGGCGAGGAGGGCCCACCGGTCGTCAATGTCAATGGGCCGCGCTATGGCGCGATCTGGGGGGCTGACCGCCGGCTTCTCGGCTTGAACAACATCGAGCTCATCACCGACCGCGATCTTTATCTGAACCTGCGCGAGATCAAGCAGGTGAAGAAGAACTGGCCTGACCGGGCACTGGTGGTTTCGCTCATGGTGCCCTGTGAGGAACAGGCCTGGAAGGCGATCCTGCCACTGGTGGAGGAAACCGAAGCCGACGGGATTGAGCTCAATTTCGGTTGTCCGCACGGTATGAGCGAGCGCGGCATGGGCTCCGCCGTGGGGCAGGTGCCCGAATATGTCGAGATGGTGGTGCGCTGGTGCAAGCAGACCACGCGAATGCCGGTCATCACCAAGCTGACACCGAACATCACCGATGTGCGCAAACCGGCCCGCGCCGCTCATGCCGGCGGCACGGATGCGGTGTCGCTGATCAACACGATCAACTCGATCACGGGAGTGGACCTCGACAGCTTTGCGCCCGAGCCCACCATTGATGGCAAGGGCTCTCATGGCGGCTATTGCGGCCCGGCGGTGAAGCCGATTGCGCTCAACATGGTGGCCGAGATCGCCCGTGATCCTGAAACTGCCGGTCTGCCGATCTCCGGCATTGGCGGTGTCACCACATGGCGGGATGCCGCCGAGTTCCTGGCGCTTGGGGCCGGGACAGTTCAGGTCTGCACCGCCGCCATGACCTATGGCTTCAAGATCGTCGAGGAGATGATCGAGGGGCTGGAAAACTGGATGGACGCCAAGGGGCACGCCACACTCGATGATGTGATCGCCCGGGCAACACCAAACGTGACCGACTGGCAGTATCTCAATCTAAACTACGTCACCAAGGCGCGGATCGATCAGGATCAATGTATCAAATGCGGTCGCTGCCACATCGCCTGCGAGGACACGTCGCATCAGGCGATCACCGCCATGGTGGACGGAAAGCGCCATTTCGAGGTGATCGAAGAGGAGTGCGTCGGCTGCAATCTGTGCGTCAATGTCTGTCCGGTAGAAGGCTGCATCGACATGGTGCCACTGGCCGCCGGCGCGCTCGACAGGCGCACGGATGAAGAAGTTCAGCCTTCTTATGCCAACTGGACGACACATCCCAACAACCCGTCCAGGGTGGCTGCCGAATAGCATTGGTGAGCGGCGGCGGGATGCCGCCGCTCCCGTTTGGGCTCAGGCGGTGACTGTGTGCCGACGCAGGATCACGCCATCTTTCCTCTCCAGAAAGCGTTTCAGCCGTTCGGGATAGTCATGCACCACGGCTTCGCGCACCGAAGCGCGCTCGGCGAGCGTTTTGCGCCATTTTTGTGTTCTGGGGAGATCATCGAAAACACCCAGATCAGCAATCTCGTCGAAGACATCGAAATAGCGGAACGCCGGTGCAAACACCGCGTCGACGATGGTGAAGCGGTCACCGGCGAAGAAAGGCCCTTCGCCGAGTTCGTTTTCGATGCGTACGAATTTCTCTTTCAACGCGATGATGGCGGCGTCGAAAGCGGCCTCGTCCTTCGTCGTCTCGAGCGTCCAGATGTCAGAGAGGGTAGCGGAACCGAACTCCATCCAGGCGCGATGCCGGGCGCGGGTGACGGGATTTTCGGGGTGGAGGCGAGGTGTTTCGGTCTGGTCCAGATACTCGACGATCGCGGCGCTTTCGAACAGCACGTCATCACCGACCCGCAGGACGGGCACCTTGCCGCGCGGCGATATCTTCAGGAACCAGTCGGGCTTGTTTTCAAGATCGATGTCGACGCGTTCGAATGCCACGTCCTTTTCGGCAAGGACGATGGCCGCACGCTGCACATAGGGGCAGAGGTCGAAGGAGATCAATGTGGGCGTTTGAGACATTGGATTGCTCGTTCATGGTTGATGTCGATGCAATTGCATTTATATTGCCGGTTTAGGATTGTCAAACTTGATGCAATTGCATCTAATAACGTTTTGGTGAAGCATGACCTCCACACCTGATGACGCCGCCGTTTCCGCCTGGCTCGCGCTGGCGCGCGCTTATCGACTGGCTTTCGCGACCTTCGAGGCACGGCTGAAGGCGGAGAACCTGCCGCCGATGGCCTGGTACGATGCGCTTTGGGAGCTGGAAAAGGCAGGTGAGGCGGGTCTCCGCCCGTTCGAGCTTGAGCAGGCAATGCTCTTTGAGCAGTACAATCTCTCCCGGCTGGTGGAACGCCTGGCCAGGGTCGGTCTTGTGGAGCGCTGCGCATGCCCGGAAGACCGGCGGGGTCAGGTTCTGTCCATCACCGCTGAAGGCAAGGCAACGCGCGCACGCATGTGGCGCGTTTATGGGGAGGCGCTTGCGGAGACCATCGGAGGCCGGCTTGATGACGGGGAGTTGCGGTTGCTCGCCGATCTTTTGCGCAAGCTCGGATAGGTCTCCCTTCGCTCCTTTGTCAGGAAGAGTCAGAAGTCTGTTGTTTCCTTATTGTAGATATAAAATATCCGGGATATATTTTATCTACAATAAGGAGAGCGAAATGAAACTGAGCGAAGGTGTTGAAGCGGCAATCCACTGCGCCACGCTTCTGGCGCAGCTGGAGGAGGGGCGAGCCATGCCCGCCAGCGCGCTTGCCGAATATCACGGGCTTTCGCCGAGCTATCTCCTGAAACATCTGAAGACGCTCGCGGCGGCAGGGATTCTGGAATCCGTGCCCGGCCCGCATGGCGGCTATCGGCTGGCGCTGTCGCCCGATGCGATCACCCTGCTCGACGTGGTGCTGGCCATTGAAGGGCCGAAGCCGGCTTTTCGCTGTGCGGAAATCCGCCAGCGCGGGCCGGGGGCGCTGGAGCCCCGGGCTTACACGCGGCCATGCGGCATCAAGCTGCGATGCTGCGGGCCGAGCAGGCCTATCGCGCCGAGCTGCGCAAGACGCGGCTCTCAGATGTGATCGCCAATTATCAAGCAGGCGCTGATCCCCGCGCGCTCGCATTCGGCTGTGCCTTTGTGGAGCGCCATCAGCGCCCCTAGGGTCAGGACCCTAGGCCGAAACCGGTTTCCCGCAGAGAAAGGATATGATCATGCAGGAACGTCTGAACTACATGAAGATCGCCCCGGAACTGATCGGCGCTGTGCTGAACCTGAAGAAGGCCGTGGACAGATCGGGTCTCGACCATCGGCTGATCCATCTGGTGAACCTCCGCGCCTCGCAGATAAACGGCTGCAGCTACTGCGTCGACATGCACACCCGCGAAGCGCGGCGGGACGGCGAGAGCGAACAACGCGTGCATCTCGTCTCGGCATGGCGGGAATCGCCGCTTTACACCGAGCGCGAACGCGCCGCTTTCGCCTGGACCGAGCGCCTGACGAATATTTCCGACGGTCCGGTCGAAGATGCGCTTTATGCGGAGATGCTGGAGCATTTTAGCGAGGAGGAGCTGGTGCAGCTCTCCGTGCTCGTTGGGTTGATCAATGTGTGGAATCGGATTGCGATCCCGTTCCGCTCCGTTCATCCGGTCGTCAGCGATCAGGAGATAGCCGCCGCCTGATCACGCTGGGCACAACAGCCCCACCCGCCGTGGGTGGGGCTTTTGAAAGAGAAAGCCATGTTCCATTCCGAATTCATGCTTCTGCCTTTTCTGGGGAGCCTGCTCCTTGGTGGGGCGTTCGTCTTCGCAGGATTGCGTAATCTCGCCAACGTCTCCTTTTTAACCGGCGCTCTCGCAGCCCGCGGGGTGCCTCTGGCAAAGGTGATGCTTTTCGCCGGGATTGCGCTTCAGTGCGGCGCAGGTGCGTTGCTGGCGGCGGGCGTTTTTCCCGTCTATGCGGCGGCTGCATTGATTGTCTTCCTCGTCACCGCAACCCTGATCTTTCACAATTTCTGGGATCATGAAGGGGCGGACCGCGTGGCGCGGATCAACGGCGTCGTCTCCAATGTGGCACTTGCCGGTGGGTTTCTGCTGATCATGGCCAATGGCTGATCCAGCGTCCGTCATTCTCGAGAAGAGTCCGGAAACCGGTTTCGGTTTGCGGGCTTTTTCTTTAAACAAGCAGGCACAATGGGGAGGCCGGCTTGACGGACACCGCAGAGTTGAAAGCGGCGCGGCGTGAGGCGCATCGCGCTAGTGCAACAGGCGTGGAGAAGCGGCTGGGGCATCTGGCCATGCTTGGCTTTGCCACGCTCGTGGCTGGTTCCTTCTCACTGGGGTCGCTTGCCGCGCCACATATTGGCCCGGTCGCGCTCAATGCGGCGCGCTTTCTGATAGGCATCCTTTTCATGGGGCTGGTGGTGCGTTTCGTGCTGCGCCAGCCTCTCCCCTTTCCAAAAGCCCCGTGGCGCTTTCTGGTCCTGGGTGGGCTGATGGCGTTCTATTTCGTCACCATGTTCATGGCGCTCGGCATGACAAGCCCCGTTTCCACCGGGGCCGTGTTCACGCTGATGCCGCTGCTCAGCGCGTTTTTCGGCTTTGTTTTTCTGCGGCAGGTGCCGCGTGGGCTGGTTATTCCAAGCCTCGTTCTGGCCGGGCTCGGTTCCGTGTGGGTCATTTTCGACGGGGATTTCGAGGCGATGCGCCGTTTCGACATTGGCGAGGGCGAGCTCATTTTCTTCGCCGGTGTCGTCGGACACGCAGCCTATGCGTCGCTCGTCCGGCTTTACAATCGCGGCGAACCGGTGATCGCCTTTACCTTCTGGACGCTTCTGGCGACCGGCGTTCTGATCGCTCTTTACGGCATCGGCGAAATCGCTGCGACGAACTGGACTGCATTGCCCTCCATCACCTGGGTCGCAATCTTCTATCTTGCCATCTTCACAACGGCCGGCACATTCTTCCTGCTGCAGTTTGCCGCCCTGCGATTGCCGGCCTCCAAGGTGCTGGCCTACAACTATCTGACGCCGACACTGATCATCATGTTTGAAGGGCTGCTCGGCCATGGATGGGCGAGCCTTTCGGTCATGGCAGGCGCGGTCCTCACCATTCTTGGTCTGGTCATTCTGGCGCTTTCGCCCGAAATGTGAGGCCCCGCGCAACTCTCCGTTTCAGGGAAATGCTTCACCGGCCGAAACGGCGCTGGAAACTGTCCGTATTCGCAAGGGGCGGCAGGCCGGCATGATCGAGCCAGTTTTCGCTCGGCTCCATCAGGCGTCGATAGACTTCGCGTACCAGCTTCGTGCTTCTTCGCCGGGCCAGTCCTTCGGCAGGAGGGCCATGGGCAGGCCGGGATCGCGCAGGACAATCCGCCGCCAGTCGTGGATGAGCAGGGTGCGTGCGGCCATGGCGTCCACCGGGGCGGGAAGCGGGGACACAGCAAGGCTACCGGCAAGGGCCGAATATTCGACAATGAGTTCGCGATAGGCTTCGGCAATCTCGTCAGAGGGCCACAGGCTCCGCAGCATTTCGGGATGCTCGGCGCTGGAACCGTGGATAATAAGCATGTCGTTCAGTGGCGCGGCGCCGGAAGTCGGGCCGTCATCTGGTCCGGGGGTGCGGGGCAGGAGATAGACACCATCGGCGATCTTCAGAAAGCCGTGTTCCTTTAGTGTCTCTTCGTGCACGCCGTTGCTGCCGGGTGCTGCGATAGCGACAGTCCATGAACCATCCCAGTCGGGCGCGCCGGCTGCATAGATGCGCCGTGTCGCCAGGTCGAAGGCATGCTGGCCATGCCGGTCGAGGGAGAAAAACGAGTTGCGACCGCGCCGTTCGCGCACCACCCAGCCATCGCTGGCGAGCCGCGACATTGCGGTGCGGAGTGCTCCCGCCTCGATGCCGAGCCGCGCCATCACCGCTTGAAGCACCGCCAGCGGTGCTTCGCCGCCGCGCGGCACGATGGCGTCACCAAAAAGGGTGATCACCAGAGACCAGACCCGAACGCGTCCGCGCCGGTGCAGGCGATCGATCAGGCCGGCAAGGGCGGTTTCGGGAGGTTCTGTCGGTACATCCATCTTTTCCAAATGCCACGGGATCGCCGGACGGGCAAGATTGTCAGGGAAGCTCCTTTACGCCGCTCACAAGCAGGTGGGCGGTGAGCTTCGCATAGTCTTGTCTCGAAATTCCGCGATCCTCGCGAAACCACATGTAGAACCAGTTGAGCATACCGAAAAGGCTCATCGTGACCGGTTTCAGAAGTGGCCTGTTGTCGAAGGCGTCGGGGTTCACCTGCCGTATGGCCTCCGCGAAGATCGCCACCAGCCGGCGTTCCAGCGCCTTCAGCTCTTCCTGCTGCGCATCCGGCAGAAGCTGCAGACCGGAAAGCTGAACGCGGTGCTCATTGTCCGCATCGCGATACGCTTCGAGCAGGGCCGTCACCAGCCCTTCCAGCCGCGCCTGCGGAGCTTCATGCGGCTGATCAGCCTCTTCCACGGCTTCCACCAGTTCCTGCAGATGCGTTTCGATGATGTCGAAAAGCAGGGCCTCCTTGGAGGTGTAGTAGTGATAGAGAAGGGCCTTCGAGACACCCAGCTCCGTTGCAAGCTGGTTCATCGAGGCGCGGTCATAGCCGTCGCGCGCGAATATGCGCGCTGCGCCATGCAGCATGGCGTCGCGCTTGTCGTCATAGTCCTTGGCGCGGGTGCGGGCCATTAGCAGCTCTCACAGAGTGGATGCTTGTGAATGTGCGGCAATGTCACTGTTTCACCCGCTTGTCGACGATGCGCACGGCCTTGCCCTGGCTGCGGGCGACGCCGCCGGGATCGGTCGCGTGGACGCGCACCGTCACGCCGACCACATCCTTGATGCGTTCGCCGAGCTGGCGGCAGGCGGCAAGCCGCACTTCCTCGCCGGCCTCGAGCGTTTCCATCTCCACATGGATCGTCATCGCATCCATGCGGCCTTCCTGCGTGAGCTCGATCTGGAAATGCGGCGCGAGCCCGTCAACGGTAAGGATCTGCTCTTCGATCTGGGTGGGGAACACATTGACGCCGCGCAGGATCATCATGTCGTCCGAGCGGCCGGTGATCTTTTCCATCCGGCGCATGGAGCGCGCCGTGCCCGGCAGAAGTCGCGTCAGGTCGCGGGTGCGGTAGCGCACGATGGGGAAGGCTTCCTTGGTGAGCGAGGTGAACACCAGTTCGCCCATTTCGCCATCCGGCAGCACTTCGCCGGTCTCCGGGTCGATGATCTCGGGATAGAAATGATCTTCCAGATGTGCAGCCCGTCCTTGGTTTCCACGCATTCGTTCGCCACGCCCGGCCCCATCACCTCCGACAGGCCGTAAATGTCGACCGCATGCATGTCGAATGCGTATTCGATCTCGGCGCGCATGGCGTTGGTCCATGGTTCCGCACCGAAAATGCCCACCTTGAGCGGGCTCTTGCGCGGGTCGAGGCCGCGCGCGCGGTATTCGTCGAGGATCGACAGCATGTAGGAGGGCGTGACCATAATCGTGTCGGCCCGGAAATCCTCGATCAGCGTGACCTGGCGTGCCGTCATGCCGCCGGAGGCTGGCACAACCGTTGCGCCCAGCCGCTCTGCGCCGTAATGCGCACCCAGACCGCCCGTGAAGAGCCCATAGCCATAGGCCACGTGAACGATGTCGCCCGCCCGCGTGCCAGACGCGCGGATCGAGCGCGCCATCACCTCGGCCCAGGTGTCGATGTCCTTTGCGGTGTAGCCCACAACGGTCGGCTTGCCGGTCGTGCCGGACGAGGCGTGAATGCGCGCCACCTTCTCGCGCGGTACCGCGAACATGCCGAACGGATAATTGTCGCGCAGATCCGTTTTTACGGTGAAGAGGAACTTCGAGAGGTCGGAGAGCTCTTTCAGGTCGTCGGGGTGAACGCCGGCAGCGTCGAAACTCTTTTTGTAGTGTGGCACATTCTCATAGGCATGGTTCAACGACCATTTGAGACGCACCAGCTGCAACGCCTGGATTTCGTCGCGTGAGGCGATTTCAATGGGATCCAGCTCTTCTTTTCTTGGGGTCAGGTCTTTCATTTTTTCTCTCCCGAAGCTCTCAGGCCTCCTCCTCGAAATGTTTGCCGCTGATCACGCGAGAATTGCCACGAAACTCCGCGATCAGCCTGCCGTCCTGATTTTCAACCCGCACATCATAAATGCCGGAGCGACCAAACCGCGCGACCTCCCGCGCGACTGCCGTAAGCCGGTCGCCGAGCGTGCCGGGTGCCACGAAGGTGATGGAATTGTGCTGTGCGACAACGATCTGGTTGTAGGAGTTGCAGGCAAAGGCAAAGGCCGAATCCGCCAGCGTGAAGATGTAGCCACCATGGCAGATGTCGTGCCCATTGGTGTGATGCTTCTCCACCGTCATCGACAGGATCGCGCTGCCCGGCGCCACGGCATCGAGGCTGCACCCCAGCCATTTGGATGCATCGTCGCGCGCCCACATGGCCTGCGCGCTGCGCTCTGCGATCTCCTGTGGAGACAGTTGCATTTGTGACATCTAGGCTCCTCCCAACGGCGTCGGTGAAAGCAGACTTGCATAAACCGACCGGTCGGTCAATAATACTGTTGAGAGGAGGCGGTGGGGCCGCTTCCGGGAGGAGAGCATGGCAAAAACGGCAGACAACGCTGCAACGAATGGCGAGAAACTGGCGGAGGACTTTGAATTGACGGCGCTGCCAGAGGGCTTCGTGGACGACCCGTTTCCGGCCTATCACGCACTTCTGGAGCACGCGCCCCTGAAGCGTTTCGCCGACGGCTCGGTCATGCTGTCGCGCTATGAGGATCTCGACCGCGTCTATCGCGACACGAAAACCTTTTCCTCCGACAAGAAGGCCGAATTCCTGCCGAAGTTCGGCGACACGCCGCTTTACGAGCATCACACGACGAGCCTCGTCTTCAACGATCCGCCGCTTCACACGCGGGTGCGCAAGATCATGATGGGCGCGCTCACGCCGCGCGCGCTGGCGGCCCTCGAGCCGGGCCTGGTCACGCTGGTCGATGGCCTGCTCGACCGTATGGAAGAGAAGGGCGCGGTCGATCTCATCGAGGATTTCGCCGCCGCGATCCCCGTCGAAGTCATCGGTAACCTGTTCGACATCCCCCACGAGGAACGCGAGCCGCTGCGCGACTGGTCCCTCGCCATTCTCGGTGCGCTGGAGCCGGTCCTCACCGACGAACAGCAGCAATGGGGCAATACCTCCGTCACCGATTTCAAGGCCTATCTCAAGGCGATCGCCGACGACCGGCGCCGCAATCCCGGCGACCCGGCGACCGACGTTTTGACCCGTCTCATCAACGGCAATGAGGGGGAAGAGCTCTCCGAGGTCGAGCTTTTGCAGAACTGCATCTTCATCCTCAATGCCGGTCACGAGACCACCACGAACCTGATCGGCAACGCCCTTTACGAGCTGTTGCACTGGCCCGAAGAGAAAGCGCGGCTTGAAGCCGACCCGGACCTGATCGCAACGGCCGTCGATGAGTTCTTACGCTTCCAGAGCCCCAATCAGCTCGGCAACCGCATGGCGGTGGAGCCGGTGGAGTTCCATGGCGAAACCGTGGAGCCGGGCACGCCGATCCATCTCTGCATTGGTGCTGCCAACCGCGATCCGCGCCAGTTCGCCGATCCGGACCGACTCGACGTGGGGCGTAAGCCCAACAGGCATCTGGCCTTTGCCGGTGGTCCTCATCTGTGCGCGGGCTTCTCGCTTGCGCGGATGGAAGGACGCATCGGCATTTCGCATTTTCTCAAACGTTTCCCCGACTACCGGCTGACAGGAGAACCGGAGCGCACCGGACGTGTGCGCTTTCGCGGCTTCGCCCGGCTGCCGGCGCGGGTGCGCTGACCAGTAAAGGAGTTTTCCATGAGCGTGATGCGGCTTGAAAGCTATGCGGCAGGGGCGTGGGTTGCGCCTTCCGGTGACCTCAAACCCCTGCGGAGTGCGGTCACCGGCGATGTCGTTGCCGAACTCGGTTCGCAAAAGCTGGACTTCGTCCGCATGGCCGACCATGCCCGCCAGGTGGGCGGGCCGGCGCTGCGCGCGATGACGTTCCACGACCGCGCCTTCGCCATCAAAGCGCTGGCGCAGTATCTGAACGACCGCCGCGAAGCGCTCTACGAGCTTTCCTACGAGACCGGCGCGACCAAGCCTGACTCGATGATCGACATCGATGGCGGCATCGGCACGCTGTTCGTCTATTCGTCCAAGGCAAGGCGCGAGCTGCCGGACGATCACGTCTATGTGGATGGCGTGCTGGAGCAGCTTTCCCGCTCCGGAAACTTCGTTGGCCAGCACGTGGCGACGCCGCTTCAGGGCGTGGCCGTCCACATCAACGCCTTCAACTTTCCCGTCTGGGGCATGCTGGAAAAGCTTGCGCCGACGCTGATCGCCGGCGTTCCGGCCATCGTCAAGCCGGCCTCCGCCACCGCATGGCTCGCCGAAGCCTGTTTCCGCATGATCGTGGAATCGGGCCTGTTCCCGGAAGGCACGGTGCAGTTCATCGCGGGCTCCACCGGAGACCTGCTTGACCGCCTGACCGGTCAGGACGTGGTGTCCTTCACGGGCTCTGCCTCCACCGCATCCATGCTGCGCGCCAACCCGAAGATTATCGGCAATTCAGTGCGTTTCGTGGCCGAGCAGGATTCGCTCAACGCTTCGGTGCTTGGCCCGGACGCTGCGCCAGGAACCCCAGAATTCGATGCCTTCCTCAAGGAAGTGCACCGCGAGATGACGGCCAAGGCCGGCCAGAAATGCACCGCCGTGCGCCGCATTTTCGTGCCCGACGCGCACCGCGACGCGGTCACCGACGCGCTCATCGCCCGGCTTGAGAAGACCGTGGTTGGCAATCCGCGCAGCGAAGGCGTGCGGATGGGCGCGCTCGCAAGCCTCGCCCAGCGCGACGACGTTCTTGAGAAGGCCGGCATTCTCGCCACCGAGGCCCGCCGTGTGTTTGGCGATCCGGATGCCTTTTCGGTCACCGATGCCGATGCGGCTGCGGGCGCATTCGTGCCGCCCATGCTGTTCTCCTGCGGCGATCCCGATGGCGCTCAGAAGCTGCATTCCGTCGAAGCGTTCGGCCCCGTGTCCACCATCATGCCGTATCGCGATCTCGGCCATGCGCTGAAACTCGCCAATCGCGGCGAGGGTTCGCTTGTCGCCTCGGTCTTCACGCATGATCCGGCGGTGGCCCGGCAGGCGGTTCTGGAGGCCGGTGCCTTCCATGGCCGGCTCTATTTCGCCAACCGCGACACCGGCAAGGAGGCGACCGGCCACGGTTCGCCGCTGCCGCACATGGTGCATGGCGGCCCCGGCCGCGCCGGCGGTGGCGAGGAGCTTGGCGGTGTCCGTGGCGTGATGCACTACATGCAGCGCACCGCGATCCAGGCAAGCCCCGATCTGATCGCCGGCATCACCAACCGCTATGTGGCGGGCGCTTCGACCGAAGAGATAGAGCCGCATCCCTTCCGCCTGACCTTTGGCGAGCTGGAGCCCGGCCGCACGCTCTGGGCCGGTCCGCGCGAGGTGACGCTGGCGGACATCGAGCATTTCGCCGAGTTCACCGGCGATACGTTCTACGCGCATATGGACGAGGAGGCGGCTGCCGCCAATCCGTTCTTCCCCGGCCGTGTCGCCCATGGCTATCTTATCCTGTCCTTTGCAGCGGGCATGTTCGTCGAGCCGGCGCCGGGCCCGGTGCTTGCCAACTACGGCCTCGACAATCTGCGTTTCATGAAGCCGGTTTCGCCCGGCGATACGCTGAAAGTGCGGCTCACGGTCAAGCAGAAGACGCGCCGCAAGGACGAATATGGCGAAGTGCGCTGGGATGTCGGCGTCTACAATCAGGACGGCGAGCAGGTTGCCGCCTACGAACTCCTGACCATGAATGCCATGTAGCTTCTGAAGCGGTTTGGCATTTTGACGGCACGGCGCAGGCCCCTCATCCGCCTGCCGGCATCCTCTCCCCGCTTGCGGGGAGAGGGTAAAGATGAGGGGCGAGCGCCCCGCTAAATGCTCCTGGTCTTGAACGTCAGCCCGTCCACCAGTTCCGAGGCTTTAAGCGTTGCCGTACCCGTTGCGACAATCATCTGCGGCAGGAGCATCCATTCCAGCGTCCATGCCGTGCCGGAGCGTTCGTTTTCGTGCACCAGCGCCTGATGCATTCCGCCCACAAGCGCCGCGTTGAAGCGGGCAAGCGCCACCAGCGTTTCGGCGGCGACCGGGTTCTTCTTGTGCGGCATGGCGGAAGATCCGCCGCCTGCAGCCAGTTCGACCTCGCCAACCTCGCTCTGTGCGGCAAGCACAATGTCCTGCCCCATCTTGCCGAGCTGCCGGTGATGAGCGAAAGGACGGAGGCAAAGGCGACAATTCCGTCGCGCTCACTGTGGCGGGGGTGTTCGGGCAGAGCTAGGTCAAGTCTCGCCGCAAGTCGCCCGGCAACGGGTTCCCCCTTCTCGCCAAGCCTGTCGAGCGTACCGGCCGCGCCGCCGAAATGCAGCACCACAACCTCGTCCAGTGCCTTCTCAAGCCTCTCCGCATGGCGCAGGAGCGGCGCGCGCCAGGAGCGGATTTTCCGGCTGGCGGATACCGGGATGGCGGCCTGCATCCGCGTGTGCGCCATGACCTCGATCTGGCCATCGCGTTTTTCCAAAGATTCAAGGGACTGGATGAGCCTGCCCAGTCTCTTGCCGAGAATTTCAATCGCCTCCCGTGCGCGCAGCGCAAAGCCCGTGTCGATCACATCCTGGCTCGTCGCGCCGAGGTGCAGGTGGGCACGCCACGCTTCAGACAGACCGGCACGGATCTGCGCAATGAGGGCGGGGATCACGACCCCATCCTGCGCTACACCTGCCTTCAGAGCGGCGATGTCGGGGCTGAAGCCGGCAAGCAAATCGGCAATCTCCTGCGCCGCCTCCTGCGGGATCGCACCCTGATCGGCCTGTGCCAGGGCAAGCTCCGCCTCAAAACGCAGCATCGCCTCGATCTCAGCCCGCGCCGAAAAGAGCGGCTCCAGTTCCTCGTCCCCGAGGAGCCCTGAAAGGATGGGATGGTCGAAGGCGGAAATGGTCATGGGTTTCTCGTGCCTGATTGACGCCCGAAGGATCGGTTATGGCCGATCATATATCGAAAAACACTGTTTCCCATTCACCCTGGAGATGGATGTCGAAGAGGTAATGCGCGCTTTCCTTCCGTGCGATCAGGGTCTCCACTCTGTTCTGATGCTCGAGCCGCGTCAGCACCGGGTCTTCGGCGTTGGCCGTTTCCTCGTCACTGAAATAAAGGCGCGTCGCCAGCCCCAGATTGATGCCACGGGCGACAATCCAGAGGCTGATATGCGGCGCCATCAGGCGCCCGTCTGGGAAGGGGACGCGGCCCGGTTTGATGGTTTCGATTGCGATCTCGCCGGTCTCCATATCGGAGGGGAAACGCCCCCAGCCCTGAAAGTTTGGATCTGCTTTGCCACGGGTTTCAGAAGGCGAATTGTATAGCCCGTCGGCGTCTGCCTGCCAGGTTTCGACCAGCGCATCCCCGAGCACCGTGCCGGTTCCGTCGAAGATGCGCATCTTGATGGTGATGCGTTCGCCTCGCGCTTTCGCATCCACCGGCCCGGAACCCAGATCATGAGGGTAGACGCCCGCGATGCCACCGAAATTCGGCGTAAGGCCGATATGCACATAGGGGCCTGCGGTCTGCGAGGCAGTTTCCTTCAGGCGTCCGACCGACTGAGCCATCAGTTTCCCTCCATGCGGTTTTCGAACAGGGTCGAACGCCGGCCGCGCAGTACGATGTCGAACCTGTAGGCGCGTGCATCCATCGGCACCGCGGCCTCCATGTCGAGCGCGGCAATCAGACCCTCCACGGCTTGACGGTCTGGGATGGTGGAGACGATCGGGCAGCGCCAGATCATCGGATCGCCCTCGAAATACATCTGTGTGATAAGGCGTTGGACGAAACCGTGTCCGAAAATGGAAAAATGAATGTGCGCGGGCCGCCAGTCATTGATGCCATTCGGCCATGGATAGCTCCCGGCACGATGGTGCGAAAGAAATAGTGGCCCTCCGAATCGCTTATGGTGCGCCCGCATCCGCCGAAATTAGGGTCGAGTGGCGCCAGATAGCCATCTTTCCGGTGCCGGTAGCGACCGCCTGCATTGGCCTGCCAGAATTCCACGAGAACGTTGGGTACGGGCCGGGCGTTTTCGTCGAGCACACGTCCGTATACGATGATCCGCGGGCCTATGGCACTTTCGCCGGGTGTGGCAAAGTTCACCGTCAGGTCATTGTCCAGTGCGCCGAGAATGCTGTGGCCGAAGACCGGGCCTGTCACCTCCGAAAGCGTGTGCGGAAAGGAGACCGGTGCCCGCCGCGGCGAGCGGGCAACGGATGTCTTGTAAAGCGGGGTCAGGGCAGGCGGATGCCAGCCGCGGTCTCGCTGGAAGAAGCATTCTGTATGGTGCTGTTCGTTCTTCATGCCTCTCTCCCCTCCATCTCCGCCAGTGCCTGCTTGACGATCTTGATAGCGTGATTGGCCGCCGGAACGCCGGCATAGATCGCTACATGCAGCATGGCTTCACGCAGATCTTCTGCGCTCGCGCCCGTGTTGGCGGTGGCGCGCACATGCAGGGCAAGTTCCTCGTCCTGTCCGAGCGCCGCCAGAAGTGCGATGGTCACCAAGGAGCGCTCGCGTTTGCTCCATTCGCTGCGTGACCAGACATGGCCCCAGGCCGCTTCGGTGATCAGGTCCTGAAACGGTTCGTCGAAGGCTGTTTTGCGCGCTTCGGCCCCGTCCACCCAGGCATCGCCCAGAACGCTGCGCCGGGTTTCCATCCCCTGCCGGTAGCGCTCGCTTTTTTCCCTGTCGGACATCATCGTCTCCCTCGGATATCAGAAAGGCAGGCCCACATAGTTCTCAGCCAGCATGGTGAGTGCGGCGCGTGACTGGAAGAGATAGTCGAGTTCCGCATGCTGGATCCTCTGGCCGAATGTACCCTGATCGGGGAACCGATGCAGCGTGCTCGTCATCCACCAGGAGAAGCGCTCCGCTTTCCACACGCGTGCAAGCGCCCTGTTCGAGTAGTCGTCCAGACCGGAGGAGGATTTTTCGAGATAAAATTCCCGAAGCGCATCAAAGAGATAGCGCACATCGCTCGCAGCGAGATTCAAGCCTTTGGCGCCCGTGGGCGGAACGATGTGGGCGGCATCGCCGGCGAGGAACAGTCGACCGAAGCGCATCGGCTCGGCCACGAAGGAACGCAGGGGTGCGATGGACTTTTCGATTGAAGTGCCGGTGATCATCGCTTCCGCCGTACGCCCGGGCAGGCGGCTGCGGATCTCATCCCAGAAGCGTTGGTCGGACCAGTCTTCCACGCGCTCCTCCGCGCCCACCTGAACATAGTAGCGGCTGCGCGTCTTTGAGCGCATGGAGCAGAGCGCGAAGCCTCTGGGGTGATTTGCGTAGATCAGTTCCTCGCCCACCGGCGGCACATCCGCAATGATGCCCAGCCAGCCGAAGGGATAGACACGCTCGAACGTTTCGATGGCGGCTTCCGGTGCCGACTTGCGAGAAACGCCATGGAAGCCATCGCAACCGGCAACGAAATCGCAATCGATGCGATGGGTCTTTCCATCCTTTTCATAGGTCACGAAGGGATGGTCGCCGTCGAAGTCGTGAGGCTGGACGTTTCCGGCTTCGTAGATGGAGACAGCGTTTGACGCCTCACGTCCTTCCATCAAATCGTGGGTGACTTCGGTCTGCCCGTATACAAGAACGCGCTTGCCTCCGGTGAGGCCGTGCAGGTTGACACGGTGGCGGCGATTGTCGAAGGCGAGGTCAAACCCGTCATGCGGCAGGCCCTCGGCCCGCATGCGCTCGCCGACGCCCGCTTCGTCCAGCATGGCGGCGGTGCCTTCCTCGAGAACCCCGGCGCGAATGCGAGATAGGACATGGACTTTGGACGTTCGCTCCAGAATGACATTGTCGATTCCAGCATTGGTCAAAAGCTGCCCGAGCAGCAGGCCTGCCGGGCCCGAGCCGATGATGACGACCTGAGTTCGCAAGCTGATTGTTCCTCCCTTGGGGGCACAGAGTGAAAATTGATGCACGCCGCGACAATGGACATTTGCCGCAAACAATTGCACTTTTCGATCATGCTTTTTGGGGTGAGCTATGCGTTCCAGGATACCGAATTTCAGACTTTATGAAGAGAAATCAGACGAATCTTCCGATTTCTGGCTTCACTGCGAAACGCTTTCTGCCAGAAGCGCGCTGCACAATTGGCAAATCGACGTTCATCGCCACAATGCGCTTTTCCAGATGTTCTGGATGACGGAAGGAGGTGGAACCCTTTTCGGCGATGGGAAAACGGAGATGCCGTTTTCGGCACCCTGCGCCATATTCATCCCACCTGGGGCAGCGCACGGGTTTCGCTTTTTCCGCCATTCTGAAGGCGTTGTCGCGACGGTTCTTGCAGATCGGTTGGCCCTGCCAGGCGGGAGCGACAGGACTTTGGCCGAATTCCTGTCACACACCCGAATTGTGTCGGTCGAACACCCCGTGGCGGACAAAGGAGAAGACCTTGATCGTCTGTTTCATCGGCTGCTTGAGGAACACAGCAGGCATGGCAGGGTGGGACGGGACCTGCTGCTTGATGTGCATGTCACCGAAATACTGGTTCGCCTGGCGAGGGCAGGTGCGCGCTCAACCTTGCAGGCGCTTCACAAAGCAATGACAATTGACAGCCGACGGGTGCAGGCACTGGAAACGCTGATTGCCGCACATTTCCGCGAGCATCGTCCTGTCGGTTTTTATGCAGGCAAAATTGGTGTTTCGGTTGCCCAGCTCAATCGCATCGCTCGGCAGGAGGCGGGCGCCAGCGTTTCGCATCTGCTGGCGCGCCGCCTCGTTGATGCAGCGCGGCGTGATCTTATCTTCACACCGACGCCGGTTCAGGCCATAGCCTATTCCCTCGGCTTTCAGGACCCGGCTTATTTCAATCGCTTTTTCCGTCGGCAGACCGGCACCACGCCGGGTACCTATCGTGAAACGGAGCGGCGCAGGCTTGCAGCCTGACGCCGGTCGCTACATCGCCTTCTTGGAAACCTCATGGGTGAAGGCGCCTTCCGGTTCTTTCGTGATCACAGGATCGGACCCGCCCTGCAGAAGCGTGTCCACGGTCTGCTTGTAGGCGGCTTCGTCGAGCGTGGCATCCTCACCCAGAAGTTTGGCGATTTCGCCCATCATGCGTGTCTGGTGCTTTTCGGTCTGGGCACCCGTCGCGTCATTGTCGAGAACGATCATGGCCGCTTCTTCCGGATTGTCCCGCGCCCACATCCAGCCTTTCATGGAGGCTTTCACGAAGCGCGCCATCCTGTCGACGAATTCGGGGTCCTGAAGCTTGTCTTCCAGCACATAGAGCCCGTCTTCCAGCGTGGCCACGCCCTCGTCGGTGTAGTTGAACACCACGATGTCGTCTTCGCTCAGCCCGGCATCGATCACCTGCCAGTATTCATTGTAGGTCATGGCGGTGATGCAGTCGGCCTGCTTCTGCAAAAGCGGGTCGACATTGAAGCCGATCTTCTGGATCGTCACGCCATTCTCGGACCCGTCGCGCGGCAGGTCTAGCTTCGACAGCCAGCTATAGAGCGGATATTCATTGCCGAAGAACCAGGTACCGAGCGTTTTGCCCTTGAAGTCTTCCGGGCTCTCGATGCCGGTCTCCTTGCGACAGACCATGGTGAGGCCCGAGCGGGCGAAGGGCTGGGCGATGTTGACCACCGGCACGCCCTTTTCGCGCGCGGCGAGCGCTGACGGGAGCCAGTCCACCATCACATCCGCGCCGCCGCCGGCCAGCACCTGAACGGGCGCGATGTCCGGACCGCCGGGCTTGATCTCGACATTGAGGTCTTCTTCTTCGTAGAAACCCTGATCCTTGGCGACGTAGTAGCCGGCGAACTGCGCCTGCGTCACCCATTTGAGCTGCAGGGTCACGTCGTCGGCTGCAAGAGCTTGCGAAGCGGCGAGCATCAGCGCGCCGGAAAATAGGCCTGTGACTGCGTGTTTCATTTCGCTTCCCTCTTTGATTGGGCCGTTCTCCTCACGGCCGTGATTATCCACTCCTGATGGATGGATGCCAGAATGTGACGGCGCGCTCCAGAAGCGCAACCGCACCGTAGAAGAGCGAGCCGGCGAGTGCGGCAATCGCAATCTCGGCCCACACCATGTCGATGTTCATGCGCCCCACCTCGGTGGAAATGCGGAACCCCATGCCCACAATCGGCGTGCCGAAGAATTCGGCAACGATCGCTCCGATCAGCGCCAGCGTGGAGTTGATTTTCAGCGCATTGAAAATGAAGGGGGCTGCTGCCGGCAGGCGCAGCTTGAAGAGCGTCTGCCAGTAGGACGATGCATAGGTGCGCATCAGGTCGCGGTCGATGGCGGACGAGGCGGTCAGCCCCTGCACGGTGTTCACCAGCATGGGAAAGAAGGTCATGATGATGACGACAGCGGCCTTGGACGGCCAGTCGAAGCCGAACCACATGACCATGATGGGTGCGACGCCGATGATCGGCAGTGCGGAAACGAAATTGCCAAGCGGTAGGAGCCCGCGCTGCAGGAAGGGTGAGCGGTCGATGGCGATAGCCGTCAGGAAGCCCGCGCCGCAGCCGATGGCGTAGCCGATCAGCACCGCTTTCAGGAAGGTCTGCTGAAAATCCGCCCACAGGGTTGGAACGGACGAGACCAGCCGCGCCCATATGGCGCTCGGCGGTGTCAGAAGCACGGGCGAGATGTTGAAGCCACGCACCAGCCCTTCCCAGACCACCAGAAGCGTGATGCCGAAAATGGCCGGGATCAGAATGCCGAGCGCGCGTTTGGCTGGCGCCGAGCGCGGGTTCAGCTTTGCAAGCCACTCATTGAGCGCCCACGCCGCCGCCCAGAAAAGAAGTGCTCCGGTCAACGCCCAGTTCATGGCTTTTCTCCCATCCGCGCCATAACCATGCGCTGGCCGATGCCAACCACGCCCACCAGAATGGCGGCGAGGGCGGCAGCCATGAAAAGGGCGGACCAGATCTGCACCGTCTGGCCGTAATAGGAGCCGGCCAGAAGCCGCGCGCCGAGACCCGAAACCGCCCCTGTCGGCAGTTCGCCGACAATCGCGCCGACAAGGCTGATCGCCACCGCCACCTTCATGGAGGTGAAGAGATAGGGAAGGGCGGCCGGCCAGCGCAGTTTCCAGAAGGTCTGTGCGCCGCTGGCATTGTAGGTCCGCATCAGATCGAGCTGGAAGGCTTCCGGGCTGCGGAAGCCTTTCACCATGCCCACGACGACGGGAAAGAACGAAAGATAGGTGGAGATCAGCGCTTTGGGCAGAAGGCCCGACAGGCCGATGGCGTTCAGCACCACGATAATCATCGGCGCGACTGCCAGGATCGGGATTGTCTGGCTGGCGATCACCCACGGCATGACGGATTTGTCCATCGCCCTATTGTGCACGATGCCAACGGCAAGCAGCACGCCAAGCGCGGTGCCGATCACGAAACCGAGCAGGGTGGAGGAGAGGGTGATCCAGGCGTGGTAGAACAGGTTACGCTTGGATGTGAGCCGGGTTCCGACCGTGGTTTTCCAGATTTCCGCCACCACCTGATGCGGCGAGGGCAGCACGGGCCGCTCCTGCGCCATCGTATCGCGCACCAGATCGGCGGCTGTCCATTCCGTCCCCGCCCGCTCATAGGCGTCGATCTGCATGGGGCGTTGAGATGCACGGTGAAGGCGTACCAGATCAGGAGAATGACGCCGAGCACGATCAGGATCGGCAGCGTCTTGCCTTCCACCGCCCGGCGGAAGACGGGCGTTGTGGTGCGGGTCGGGGCTGTGTCCGTCGCCGCCGTCATAGTTTCACCTGCTGGGCGGGGTGCTGCCCCTCATCCGCCTGCCGGCACCTTCTCCCCGCACGCGGGGAGAAGGACGAAGCGGCGACGTCTATGCCTCCTTCTCCCCGTATGTGGGGAGAAGGTGAGGATGAGGGGCGGGCGCAAACGGCAATCATTGGCTCAATCATCGCCATGCCCCGCACGCAGGCCCTCGCGCACCCGGTGCGCGATTTCAAGAAACTCCGGCGATTCTCGAATGTCGAGCGGCCTTTCCTTCGGCAATGGCGACACGATCACATCGGTCACGCGGCCGGGCCGCGGCGACATGACGATGATGCGCGTCGAAAGATAAACCGCCTCCGGTATCGAGTGTGTCACGAAGCCGATGGTTTTGCCGGTGCGGGCCCAAAGGTCGAGCAATTGCTCGTTCAGATGGTCGCGCACGATTTCGTCGAGCGCGCCGAACGGCTCGTCCATCAGAAGGAGATCGGCGTCGAAGGCCAGCGCGCGGGCAATCGAGGCGCGTTGCTGCATGCCGCCCGAAAGCTGCCAGGGAAACTTTTTCTCGAAGCCGGCAAGGTTCACGAGATCGAGCGTGCGGTGCACGCGCTCTTTCTGCTCCGCCTTCGAATAGCCCATGATTTCCAGCGGCAGGGCGACATTCTGCTCGATGGTGCGCCAGGGAAAGAGCCCGGCCGCCTGAAACACATAGCCATAGGCCCGCTTGCGGCGCGCCTCTTCCGGCGTCAATCCGTTGACGAGGATTTCGCCGGCGGTGGGCTGCTCCAGATCGGCGATCACGCGCAAAAACGTGGTCTTGCCGCAGCCCGATGGGCCGATGAAGGAGACAAACTCGCCCTTGTTGATGGTGAGATCCACATCGGCGAGCGCGCGCACCGGCCCGTCATTGGTCTCGAAGGTGAGGCCGAGCCCCTTCGCTTCCACGACGGGCTGGCTGGTTTGAGGGGAGGACGCTTCCTGGCGGATGGCTGGGTTGGCGTTCACTGGATCGTTTCTCCCTATACCCCGCTCGCCGGAATGCCCGTTCGCTCCACCTTGCGGGGCGCGGTCACTTCCTTCCATTGCGACAGCGCCCTGTTCACCGCCATGTGCGGCTTGCGCGCCACGAATTTTCCGTGGCCCGGCTTCGCTTTGACCACGCCGTCCTCGACCACGATCTCACCGCGCGACAGCACTGACTTCGGCAGGCCCTTCACCTCGATGCCCTCGAACACATTGTAGTCGATGGCCGACTGCTGGCTCTTGGCCGAAATCGTCTTCGTGGCTTCCGGATCCCAGATCACGATGTCCGCATCGGCGCCCTCAACGATGGCGCCCTTCTGCGGGTACATATTGAGGATTTTCGCGATGTTGGTGGAGGTGACGGCGACGAATTCGTTCATCGTCAACCGCCCGGTGTTGACCCCATAGGTCCACAACACCGGCATGCGGTCCTCAAGCCCGCCGGTTCCATTGGGGATTTTTGTGAAATCGCCTACGCCATAGCGTTTCTGGTCCGTCGTGAAGGCGCAATGGTCGGTGGCCACCACCTGCAGCGATCCCGCCTGCAGGCCCGCCCACAGCGAATCCTGATGCTGCTTGTTGCGGAAGGGCGGGCTCATCACGCGGCGTGCCGCATGGTCCCAGTCGGCATTGGCATATTCGCTTTCGTCCAGAACCAGATGCTGGATCAGCGGTTCACCGTATACGCGCATGCCCTTCTGCCGCGCCCGGCGGATCGCCTCGTGGCTCTGCTCGCAGGATGTGTGCACCACATAGAGCGGCGTGCCTGCCATGTCGGCGATCATGATGGCGCGGTTGGTGGCCTCGCCCTCCACCTCCGGCGGGCGCGAATAGGCGTGCGCCTCCGGCCCATTGTTGCCTTCCTCCAGAAGCTTTGCCTGAAGCTGCGCGACCACATCGCCGTTTTCGGCGTGCACAAGTGGCAGCGCGCCAAGCTCGGCGCAGCGCTGGAACGACGAATACATTTCGTCATCGTCCACCATCAGCGCGCCCTTGTAGGCCATGAAATGCTTGAAGGAGGTGATGCCCTTTTCCACCACCTCAGGCATCTCGTTGAACACCTGCTCGCTCCACCAGGTGATGGCCATGTGGAAGGAATAGTCGCAGGTCGCCCGGGTCGACTTGTTGTCCCACATCTGGATGGCTTCCAGCAGGGATTGGCCGGGCGAGGGCAGGCAGAAATCCACCACCATGGTGGTGCCGCCGGAAACGGCAGCGCGGGTTCCGCTTTCGAAATCGTCGCTCGAATAGGTGCCCATGAAGGGCATTTCCAGATGGGTGTGCGGGTCGATCCCGCCCGGCATCACATAGCAGCCGGTGGCGTCGATCTCATGATCGCCGTGAAGATCGTGGCCGATCGCCACGATCTTGTCGTGCTGTACGAGAATGTCGGCCTTCCACGTCCGGTCGGCCGTGACGATGGTTCCGTTTCTGATGACCTTGGACATGAGTTTCCCCTCTTATTGTGTTGTCCTCGGCGGATTTGGGGGATCGTCAGATCATTCGACGATCTCCGCCGTTTCCACCACGGCATGGAAAAGAACGTCCGCACCCGCTTGCGCCCACTCCTTCGTGATCTCTTCCGCCTCATTGTGCGAAAGCCCGTCGACGCAGGGGCACATCACCATGGCGGTCGGCGCCACCTGATTGATCCAGCAGGCGTCGTGTCCGGCGCCCGAAACGATGTCGCGATGCGAATAGCCAAGCCGTTCGGCGGCGTCGCGGATCGCCTTCACGCAGCCTTCGTCGAAGGTGACCGGGGCGAAATGGCCGACCGGCTCGATCTCGAATTTGATGTCGAGCGCGTCGCAGATCGTCTCGATGCCCGCCTCGATCTTCGCGCGCATTTTGTTCAGCGTCTTCTCGTCAGGCGAGCGGATGTCGACGGTAAACACCGTCTTGCCCGGAATGACGTTGCGGGAATTGGGGTAGACCTCCACATGGCCGATGGCGCCCACGGCGTTTGGCTGGTGGTCCATCGCCACTTCATGCACCAGCTCCGTCACCCGCGCCATGCCGAGCCCGGCATTGCGGCGCTTGGGCATCGGTGTCGAGCCGGTGTGGCTGTCCTTGCCGGTCAGCGTCACCTGCAGCCACCAAAGCCCTTGGCCATGGGTGACGACGCCGATATCGACGAATTCGTCTTCAAGGATCGGGCCCTGCTCGATGTGCAGTTCGAAGAAGGCCTTCATCTTGCGCTGGCCGACGGGCTCGTCGCCCTTCCAGCCGATGCGCTCCAGCTCGTCGCAAAAGCGCTTGCCTTCCGCATCGGTGCGGTCATAGGCCCAGTCGCGCTCATGTTCGCCGGCGAACACGCCCGACGCCAGCATGGCAGGCGCAAAGCGCGTGCCTTCCTCATTGGTCCAGTTGGTCACCACGATAGGGTGTCTGGTCTTGATACCGAGATCGTTCATCGAGCGGATGATTTCGAGCCCGCCCAGAACGCCGAGCACGCCGTCATACTTGCCGCCCGTCGGCTGGGTGTCGAGGTGGGAGCCCACATAGACGGGCAGGGCGTCCGGGTCTGTGCCCGCGCGTGTCGCGAACATGGTGCCCATTTCGTCCACGCCCATTTCGAGCCCGGCTTCCTCGCACCATTTCTGAAAGAGCTTTCGGCCTTCGCCGTCCTCGTCGGTCAGTGTCTGGCGGTTGTTGCCGCCGGCCACACCGGGCCCGATCTTCGCCATTTCCATGAGTGAATCCCAAAGGCGGTCGGCGTTGATCTTCAGGTTCTCGCCCGGTGCGGCCATGTTGTGTTGTCCCTTACTTTAATTCCACTTCGACGAACGACATCGGTTTGTCGCCGCCATTGATGACATTGTGCTCCACGCCCTCGTCGCGGCGGTAGGAGACACCCGCTTCAAGGTTGTTGTGCACGGTCTCGCCGCCCGGCATTTCCAGATGGAAGGCGCAGGGCGTGAGCGTGGTGATGACATAGTCCATGCCATGGCGATGCCAGCCGGTCTCCGCGCCCGGCGCGAAATCCCAGCGGGTCACGCGCACGCGCTCGTCGTCGATCAGCACCTCATGGGTGGCCTTTTCGCGTTCGGTGGCCATCTCAGTCAATCATCCTCAAAACGTCGCGCAGATTGTCGATCAGTTCGTCGATCTGGCCGCGGGAGATGATAAGCGGCGGTGAAAGCGCGATGATGTCGCCCGTGGTGCGGATCAGGAAGCCGCGCTCATAGGCCTTGAGGAAGGCGGAGAAGGCGCGTTTGGTCGGTTCGCCGGGGATGCCCTCCAGCTCCACCGCGCCAACAAGGCCGATGTTGCGGATGTCGATCACATGCGGCTCGCCCTTGAGCGAATGCAGCGCATCTGCCCAGTGGTCGGCAAGCTCCGAGGCCCGTGTGAGCAGCCCCTCTTCCTGATAGGTGTCGAGCGTCGCCAGACCCGCGGCACAGGCAATCGGATTGCCCGAATAGGTGTAGCCGTGGAAAAACTCGATCAGGTGCTCCGGCCCGTTCATGAAGGCGTCGTGGATTTCCTTCTTCACGAACACCGCGCCCATGGGGATGACGCCGTTGGTCACGCCCTTGGCGGTGGTCATGATGTCTGGCACCACGCCGAAATAATCCGCCGCAAACGGCGTGCCGAGACGGCCGAAACCGGTGATGACCTCATCGAAGATCAGCAGAATGCCGTGCTTGTCGCAGATATCGCGCAGGCGCTTCAGATAGCCCTTCGGAGGGATCAGGACACCCGTGGAACCGGCCACCGGCTCGACGATCACCGCCGCCACCGTCGAGGCGTCGTGCAGTGTTACGATGCGCTCCAGCTCGTCGGCCAGGTCGCCGCCATGCTCGGGCTCGCCGCGCGTGAACGCGTTCTGGCCGGGCAGGTGCGTGTGCGGCATGTGGTCGACGCCTGTCAGAAGAGTGCCGAACATCTTGCGGTTGGCCACGATGCCGCCCACCGAGATGCCGCCGAAATTGACGCCGTGATAGCCGCGCTCGCGGCCGATCAGGCGGAAGCGGGAGCCGTCGCCCTTGGCACGGTGATAGGCAAGCGCGATCTTCAGAGCCGTATCGACGCTCTCCGAGCCGGAATTGGTGAAAAACACATGGTCCATGCCTTCCGGCGCAATCGCTGCCAGCCGGTTGGCGAATTCGAACGCGATGGGGTGCCCCATCTGGAAGGCGGGCGCATAGTCGAGCTGTGCCGCCTGTTGCTGAATGGCCTCGGTGATCTTCGGCCGGCAGTGGCCGGCATTGACGCACCATAAGCCCGCCGTGCCGTCCATGATCTTGCGGCCGTCCTCGGCCGTGAAGTGCATGTCCTTGGCGGCGACCAGCATGCGCGGCGTTTCCTTGAACTGCCGGTTCGCGGTGAACGGCATCCAGAACGCAGACAGATCGTTCGGCCTCTTGTTGAGCCTGTCGAGCATGACCAAGCTTCCCCTGATTGTTGTTTCGCTCGGCTTGTCCCGGTCAATGCTTGGTGCTTTGCGCGAAGATATGCTACGCAATTTTTGACCGTTTGGACAAACGTTAACACCGCCATGTGGGCGGTCAAGGGGATAGTAGGGGAAATGTCCTTGCGCTGGCGCATTCCACAGTGGACTAATCGGCTAGACCAGCGTGGCCTTTCGCCATGGGCTGGCGATGTCCGCCATGCGGGCGAGGCCACCTGATGGACAAGCCCGCCGCCCGTCCAAAGCGCACCCGCATCCAGCGCGAAAAGCGCGAACTGATCGGCGAAGCCGCGCTGGAGGTTTTTTCCCAGCACGGGTTTCGTGGCTCGACCATTGACCAGATTGCCGATGCGGCGGGCATGTCGAAGCCCAATCTCCTCTATTATTTCAAGAACAAGGAGGAGATTTTTGCGACTTTGATTCACCGTCTCATGGAGACCTGGCTCGCCCCCCTGCGCGAGATGGATGCGACAGGCGATCCGCACACCGAAATCCGCTCCTATATTCGCCGCAAGATCGAGATGTCGCGTGATTTCCCGCGCGAGAGCCGGCTGTTTGCCAATGAGATTCTGCAGGGCGCACCGCGTATCCTGCCGCTGTTGGAAGGCGAATTGAAGGAACTGGTGGACGAGAAAGCCGCGATCATCGCCACCTGGATGCGCGCGGGACGCCTGAAAAAGAGCGATCCCTACCACTTCATCTTCGCCATCTGGGCGACCACCCAGCACTATGCCGATTTCGACGTGCAGGTGCGTGCAGTGCTGGGCGAAAACCGCGGTGGCGAGGGCCGTTTCGAGGAGCTGCGCGGTTTCTCGAGGGGTTGTTTCTGGCCTGAGGAACGGCGCTTATCAAGACGGTTCGTCACGAGGATGCGATAAGGGCTGGCCCCGTCCGGGGATAAACCCGCGCTCATACCCGCAATCCTGATCTTTTTTCTTTTCCCAAGCATCCGACCAAGCATCTGAATTGTCTTCGGAACGCGCATCGTTCCTCGCATCGCATCAAGAAAAATGTAGGAATTTTATCCTAATTATATACTTGACGTACTATCGAGCATTTGCGATAACAAAGCCAAGGAGTTACCGCGATGTTTGACCTCACCAACGAGATTTACACCGACGCAGACAAGGCCCGTGAACATCTGGAGGCCATTCACTGGCCGAATGGCCCTGTCTGCCCTCATTGCGGCAACATCAATGCAGAACGCATCACCAAGATGCAGGGCAAATCCACTCGCCCCGGCGTCTACAAGTGCAATGAATGCCGCAAGCCATTTTCCGTTACCGTTGGCACAGTGTTTGAGCGCTCCAAAATCCCACTGAACAAATGGGTTCTGGCATCGCATCTCATGGCCGCTTCCAAGAAGGGCATGAGCGCACACCAGCTTCATCGTATGCTTGGCGTTACCTATAAAACCGCTTGGTTCATGGCTCACCGCATCCGCGAAGCTATGAAAGAGGATAACGACACCTCCGGTCCGCTTGGCGGTGAAGGCAAGACCGTTGAAGCCGACGAGACCTATCATGGTCGCCGCGAAGACGGTTATGTTTCACCGCAGCGTAAAGGCCGCCCCTACCTAAAGCGCAAGAAGCCCCTCAAGCGCACCATTGTTGGCTGGTGGAGCGTGGTGGCCGTGTTCGCACCTTTCATGTGAAGCACGCAACCAAAGGCAGTGTGCGCGATATTCTCGTGCGCAACGCTGACCGTAAATCCATCCTCTACACCGACGAAAGCAACCTCTACCCGGCCACGGGTAAGGAGTACGCGAAGCACGGCACTGTGAAGCACTCCGCGAAGGAATATGCCCGTCGCGAAGGCGATACCGTTGTACACACCAACACGATTGAGAACGTGTTCTCAGTGTTCAAGCGCGGCATGATTGGCGTCTATCAGCATTGCGGCGAAGCCCATCTTCACCGCTACCTTGCCGAATTTGATTTCCGCTATAACCGCCGTGCCGCGCTAAAGATCAGCGATGCAGAACGCGCCGAAGACTTGCTTCGCATGGCTCGCGATAAGCGCCTTACCTATCGGCGGATTGGTGAAGCCAATTACGCCTAAGCAGAAGGCGCGACGACTTCTCCACAGGCGCAAGAAGAAGCGATTCGACTCCCTGAAATAGTTCAGCATACCATCCGAATCACTGTGGCCCCTTCCTCGCGCCCGTCTGCCAATCGGAGAACGCTGGAAGGTCACGCCACAGCCCATGCCGAACTCGCGAAGGATTGCGCTCAAACCGCAACAACCTGACCGATCAGTCGGAGGCATATGGGACGTACCAGAAACGGCACGTGACGCGGACGGTACACCGATGCTGCCATGAAGGCCGGGTAAGACCTTCGATGGACCGGATGGTTTCAACCTTACGGGGTTGTACCGGTACTCCCCGTTAGGGATATGCACAAATGCGCAAATCACTAACGGTAACTATAGAGGTGAAAGTGAGTGTCTCGCTCTGCCTATTTGGCATCGCGGCCATTCTCTCGATCTTCTTTTAATACAGGGGGGCGGCGACTTCGGTCGTCGCCTTTCTCTTTCCCGCCTTTCGGATCAGGCGGGGTCTTCAACAGGCGGCGCAATACCTCGTCGCCTTTTTCCTGGTCTTTGTCTCTGGGGTCTTTTGACATGCCAAGCATCCACCTCAACAACATCCCATTTCCTGACGACGACATAGACGATGACGAACGCAATGTCGCCCTAGGCAGGTTTATGACCGCTTGGGCCCAAGTCGAGGTCCTTTGCGGATTCCTCTTCAGGAGATTCACTGACTTGGACGCCAATATCTCTACCATCATTTTCGATAATGTTGGCAACAAAGAGCAAATCGAAATGCTCCTTGAATTCGCGGAGTTCATGCCAAATGACGCTGACGCCGCGCGCATCACGGAACATATTCGTACAGCCAAGACCATAAGCGTACAGCGCAACAAGATCGTTCACGCAAGTTGGGGGCTTCTCGATTCAGAACCCGCCCGCTTCTGGTCGGGCCTTACTTCCGCACACTTCGATCGGATCATGGATGGCGGTCAAAAAGGAAACTCCATGCTCGAAAAATTCGTGTTCCCCGTATCTCGCCTAAAAAAGCTAACCAAAGAAACCATCTTATTACGTGGTCTGCTACAAGAAGACCTTGCTCTCACGTTCCCCGACGGCCCGCGATCTCGGCACGAAAAAGACATGAGAAAAAGGATGGAAGAGCGCCGCGCGGAAGCGCTCAAGCAGATCGAAGAGATGCGCGCGTCATCGCACGGTAAACCTGAATGACGAGCTCTTGGCCAAGCTTTTCAGGCAACGGCTCGTACAAAACGTCAACCATGGCTAACTCTCCCGCCTCGACCATCTCGGGCGTGATCTCAATTTCCTCCTGATTTAGCGCCGGCCTGTCATCGCCAGTCATAGGAATCATCCCTTAGTACGTCAAGTATATAATTAGGAATTTTATCCTCGTTGCCCGCAGCGGCCCGATCATAGCCCCGTTGAATGAGGCGGGGGCAGATGGTCAGCGAAGGCGACGAGCGAGAACTTGCCAGGGATTATGCGGCGCTGCGCGCGGCCTATGCCGAAGGCGCGTTTCTGATACGGGCTTGGCATTTGCAGGCCTTGCTGGAGGCGCGGGCGAATTTTAATCCCGGTCAGCCGCGTGTTCCGCGTGGTTACCGCTTTGGCGGACGGTGGACCGGGCCGGGTGGCGACTGGGGCGGACCTGCACGGGACGATGGCCGTGCGAGAATTGTGGCCGTCAGCGGCGACCCGGACGAGCCGAAGATCCCCCACAGGAGACCTGCGCGGGCGCGTCAGCGCAATCGGATCGGCCGTGCTGCGGCCCGGTATCTGCGGACGCTTCCGCTTTGGCAGCAGGTTCGCTTTCTCGCGCGGGTCGGCTGGCTGGCGAACGAAGCCGGGCACACGACCCGATCCTACTCTGACGAGCCGCGCGCGCTGGAGGAACTTAAGGAACGTGCGACTGTACCGAGTCCGGGCTATGATATACACCATATAGTTGAGAAAACGCCGGCATATCGTGACGGATTTTCGCGGGAGATGATCGAGAGCCCCGACAACAAGGTGCTGGTTCCACGGTACAAGCATTGGGAGATCACGGCCTGGTATGCCAGCAAGAATGAGGAGTGGGGTGGAGTTAGTCCTCGCGCGTATCTTAGGGGAAGAAATTGGGAGGAACGCGAATTGATGGGGCGATATGCACTGAGAAAGTTTGGAGTGCTGAAATGAAGTCCAAAGCCGCTCGTTTTGCAAACCAGTCGGACGACAGTCTCATCGCGCGTGCCGCTGAAATTGGCATGGAACAGGATCATGCGCTGTTGGGAAATGAAATTTCCCGTTTTAACAAGCTCTTCGACGAACTGATGTTGATTAAGAATGAACTGCGTACGCGGCCAGGAGATCGGCGGCGGCTGTTCATGAAACTCTATGAACATCGAAACATGCAGGTGCGTCTGAATTCCGCCAAGGCGACCCTCGCCGTCGCGCCGCAGGAGGCGCGGGCGCTCCTGGAGTGGATCGCGGAATCGAAGCATAATCCACAAGCTGGCGATGCCGGGATGTGTCTCTGGGCGCTGGATGAAGGGATCTTCGTTCCAGAATAAGGCATCCCGGATTGGCAGCCTTGGCAGAAGGGAGTAGCGTGGCGAAGAAGGGAGAAAATGTTTCCGTCGACAAGATGCTGCAACGCTTCATCGAACTGAGCCTGACGCAGCATGGAGCGCTGCTATATCTTGAGACCGGGCCTTACAATCGCGCTTATATGAAAATCAAAAAGCTGGTTGAAGAACTGGAAGCGCGCCCCGGTGATCAGCGTCATGCGCTGATCGATCTGTTCGACCATCCAAACCCTCAAGTGCGATTGAACGCAGCCAAATATGCTCATCCTCTTTTCCCCGAGGAGTCCATTCAAGTCGTTCAATCCATCATTGATGCCAAAAAATACCCGCAGGAAGCGCATGCCAGGAGCGCGCTTGATTATCTGATGTTCGGGCCATTGCCCCGAGAATGATGGTTGTCCAGCGTTGTTGACGTAGGACGTCGCTCCTGAACCCACGGCAATCCATCCGCGAGAGCGCGGTGGATATTGAGATTGCATAAGCAAGTTTCAACCCGCACCAACCCCGTGTTCCGCGTGGTTACCGCTACGGTGGGCGGTGGACTGGGCCGGGCGGCGACTGGGGCGGACCTGCACGGGACGATGGCCGTGCGAAAATTGTGGCCGTCAGCGGCGATCCGGACGAGCCGAAGATCCCCCACAGAAGGCTAGCGCGGGCGCGTGAGCGCAATCGGATCGGCCGTGCTGCGGCCGGGTATCTGCGGACGCTTCCGCTTTGGCAGCAGTTTCGCTTTCTCGCGCGGGTCGGCTGGCTGGCGAACGAAGCCGGGCACACGATCCGATCCTACTCTGACGAGCCGCGCGCGCTGGAGGAACTTAAGGAACGTGCGACTGTACCGAGTTCGGGCTATGATATACATCATATAGTTGAGAAAACGCCGGCATATCGTGACGGATTTTCGCGGGAGATGATCGAGAGCCCCGACAACAAGGTGCTGGTTCCACGGTACAAGCATTGGGAGATCACGGCATGGTACGCCAAAAGAAATGGCAAGTTCGGTGGCCTCTCTCCTCGAGAGGCTCTCCGTAATGCCACTTGGCGCAGGCGGGTAGAGATAGGACTGTCGGCATTCAGGGAACATGGAGTTTTGAGATGACGGTGAAGAAGAGAAGTGAGCTCTCCGTCGATCAGATTATCCGGCGGTTTATCGACCTCAGCCTGACGCAGCATGAGGCTGTGCTATATCTCGAAACACGGCCCTACAATCGCGCTTATCTTAAGATTAAAGGTTTGGCGGAAGAACTGGAAGCACGCCCCGGTGATCAGCGGCATGTTCTGGTCGATCTTTTCGACCATCCAAACCCGCAAGTGCGTTTGAGCGCAGCCATATATGCCCATCCCCTTTTCCCAGGTCCGGCCATTAAGGTCGTTCAATCCATCATCGATGCCAAAAGACATCCACAGGAAGCGGAAGCCAGGACCGTGCTTGACTACTTGATCAATGGACCTCTTGAACCGGAATGATGGAGTTGTTGCGAAGATGACATCTCGACATCATACCGAAACCCAGGCCCGTTCATTGAACATGCTGGATGGGTTGGACGCTTGGATAGGTCTGCTGCCAAATCCAATGATTTGGGAGGATTCTTGTTTCAGCAACTTCTTCGAGGGCTTCAGGGCGCGGGCGGGTAGAGGCCGGTCTTTTGCGTTGCAGCGGCTTGGAATTTTCAAATGATGACGAGACGCAAGAATAACGCTCCCGTCGACGAGATGCTGCAACGCTTCATAGAACTGAGCCTGACGCAGCATGAGGCGCTGCTATATCTTGAGACCGGGCCTTACAATCGCGCTTATATGAAAATCAAAAAGCTGGTTGAAGAACTGGAAGCGCGCCCCGGCGATCAGCGTCATGCGCTGATCGAACTGTTTGATCACGACAATCCTCAAGTGCGGCTGAACGCCGCCAAACATGCCCACCCTCTTTATCCGGATAAGGCCATTCAGATTGTTCAATCCATCATTGATGCCAAGCGCTTCCGCAGGAAGTCTATGCCAAGGATGTACTTTCATTTCTGATGTATGGATCACGGTTTGGGCGAAGGTAGAAAGCCGCCGGGAGGAACGCGAATTGATGGGGCGATATGCACTGAGAGAGTTTGGAGTGCTGAAATGAAGTCCAAAGCCGCTCGTCTTGCAAACCAGTCGGACGATAGCCTCATCGCGCGTGCCGCTGAAATTGGTGCGGAACAGGACCATGCGCTGCTGGGAAATGAAATTGCCCGCTACAACAGACTTTTCGATGAGTTGATGGGAATCGAAGAAGAACTGCGTGCGCGGCCAGGAGATCGGCGGCGGCTGTTCGTCAAACTCTATGAACATCGAAACATGCAGGTGCGTCTGAATTCCGCCAAGGCGACCCTCGCCGTTGCGCCGCAGGAGGCGCGGGCGCTCCTGGAGTGGATCGCGGAATCGAAGCATAATCCACAAGCTGGCGATGCCGGGATGTGCCTCTGGGCGCTGGATGAAGGGATCTTCGTTCCGGAATGAGTTTCAGCAAATCCAGTGGGCGCAGCCTTCGTCTTGGATCAGCAGAGAAAAAAACACCATCCTGGTCAGAAGGATACCGCACATGCGGCCAGCGCTCAGGGCGAAAGCCATTGCCATCTGCGAAGAGAAAATCGCGAAGAAGGGCGAGGGCGTCGGGCTCTCTTTCTATGCCTTCTTCGCCAACAGGAATGACGATCCCGAACTGCTCATGGAAGCGGCGGAATGGTGGATCAGAACGCACGCGCTGGATCATTTCGAAAAGGCGGTGAAAATTCGCGACATGATCCGGTCCGGCAAATAGTCACCGCTTTCCCGAATGGTTCGTGCCCCCGGCGCATTCCATTCGCGCCGGTCAGTCCCCATATTGGGGGCATCCGAGTTTGAACCGTTTGAGACAGGCCATGCGTTTTTCCCTCCCGACCCTTGCCGCATCACTCATCGCGTCCGTTTTCATCGCAGCCCCCGCATCCGCCGAGCAGGTGGGCGAAATCGGTGTCGACTGGCTCGGCAACGACATTATCATCGAGGCCGTGCGCGATCCCAAGGTCGAGGGCGTGACCTGCCACGTCACCTATTTCGACCGGGGTGTGATCGACCGTCTGCAGAAGGGGAACTGGTTCGAGGATCCGTCAAATTCCTCCATTTCCTGCCGCCAGACCGGTCCTATCGTTGTTGGTGACATCGATCTTGGCGAAGATGGCGAGGAGGTGTTCAAGCAGCGCCAGTCGCTGATCTGGAAGTCCGTCGTCGTCAAGCGCATTTATGACGAGAAGAATGACACGCTGATCTATCTTTCCCACGCTCGCCAGGTGCAGGACGGTTCGGCCAAGATGGCGATCTCGACCGTGCCACTCTACGCGCAGGAAGCGGTCTGGACAGAAGAGAAATAGGCTGTCGCAGGAGGCGGGTGCGGTCTGCGCACCCGCAGATGTCAATGCCGTCTATTGAGATTCGGCAAGTCGAGGCCTGTCGTATGGGCACCACCAGTACGCGCGGTAGACACAGTTGCCCTGTGCGTCGCCAAAAGCGTGATAGGTGCGCTTGAAGCGCTTTTCTTCGATGCCGAAAAGGGCGGCCACCTCGGCGATCTGAAAATCGTTGAGCCCGGCTTTCGCAAGATCCCCGAAATAAATCTTTGAAACAAAGCCGTTTTCGTCAAAATCCAGGCAATGACGGAAGAAGGAGATTTCCTCATTGCTGAGGATCGAAAGGTGCGATGAATCAAGCTTCTGGTCGTCCCCGCAAAATTCATCGAAATCTTCAAATGATCTGATCATAACTTTCCTCCACGGCGCAATTGCAGTGAGAATTGCAAGGTCAGGCTACTTTAATTTTGACTGAACTGTCACTCGAAATAAAACGTGCGGTCGTGGAAGTTTATCCGTCAAGATATGCGTAAGCACCAGTTGCCGTGAAGGCGAGGCGGGTGTCGCCCTCGGCTCGCATCTCCACCCGCACATAGGCCATGCGCCTTCCGTTCGACAGAACCTCGACCCGGATCGCCACCGGACCGGGTTTGAGTGGCCGAATGAAATGCGTGGTCATGTCCACCGTGGTGCAGGTGCGGAAGCGGCCATTGGCTGCGGAAAGGGCCGCCACCGCGCATGTATCGGCTGCCGAGGCGGTCGCCTGTCCACAGACGACACCGCCGGCATGCGCAAGGTCCACGTTTTCCGGCAGGCGGAAGTCCGCGCCCGTTTCGTCGGCTGAAAGCGCTTCTATTTCAAGGGCCGCGATCCATGGTGCGAACACCGTTGCAAGCGTGTCGCGCGCGGCCTTGAGGGCCGCCTCTCCGGTGGTCGTTTCGCTCATCTGTCCTCCATTCGCGAAAAAGCGTTACGAAATATTGCAAGTTTAGAGAATTTTTGTTACATATCGAATGTGGGCTTTGCCCCGCCCTGAGCCGCGCGTGAGCATGGAGGACGAGCGATGTATAGCCAAGGGCTTATCGGCGCGAAAACCGATACCACCGAAGACGAGGCCTTTCTCGCCGCCTTTCAGGCGCGGGTCGATGCCGAAGAGAAGATCGAGCCCAACGACCCGATGCCGGAGGGTTATCGCAAGACGCTCGTTCGCCAGATCGGCCAGCACGCGCATTCCGAGATCGTCGGCATGCTGCCGGAGGGCAACTGGATCACGCGCGCGCCGTCGCTGCGCCGCAAGGCGGCCCTGCTTGCCAAGGTGCAGGATGAGGGCGGCCACGGGCTCTATCTCTATTCCGCCGCCGAAACGCTGGGCGTCTCGCGCGAGGAAATGACCGAAGAGCTTCTGTCCGGCAAGGCAAAATATTCCTCCATCTTCAACTATCCGACGCAGACCTGGGCCGACATCGGCGCGATCGGCTGGCTGGTGGATGGCGCGGCCATCATGAACCAGATCCCGCTTTGCCGCTGTTCCTACGGCCCCTATGCCCGCGCCATGATCCGGGTGTGCAAGGAAGAGAGCTTCCATCAGCGCCAGGGCTACGAGATCATGATGACGCTGGCGCGTGGCACGCCCGAGCAAAAGGAGATGGCGCAGGATGCGCTGAACCGCTGGTGGTGGCCCTCGCTCATGATGTTCGGTCCTTCGGACGGTGACAGCCAGCACAGCGACCAGTCGATGAAATGGAAGATCAAGCGGTTCACCAATGACGAGCTGCGCCAGAAATTCGTCGATGCGACGGTGCCGCAGGGCGAGTTCATCGGCCTGACCTTTCCCGATCCCGACCTCAAGTGGAACGATGAGAAGGGCTCTTACGATTTCGGCCCCATCGACTGGGACGAGTTCTGGCGCGTGGTGAAGGGGCATGGGCCCATGAACCGCGAGCGCATCGAGGCCCGGCGGAAAGCTGGGATGATGGCGCATGGGTGCGCGAGGCGGCACTCGCGCATGCGGAAAAACGGAAAGCCCGCCGCGAAGCGGCGAAAATGGCGGCGGAGTGAGCCACATGACGAAGAACCTGATCCCCCTTTGGGAAGTTTTTATCCGCCCGCGCAACGGGCTGGCCCACAAGCATTGCGGTTCTGTTCATGCCGCCGACGAGGTGATGGCGCTTCAGGCCGCGCGCGATGTCTATACGCGCCGGGGTGAGGGCACCTCCATCTGGGTCGTGCCGTCGTCTGCGATCACCGCGTCGGACCCGGAAAACAAGGACGAGAATTTCGAGCCGTCTCTCTCGAAGGTCTACCGTCACCCGACCTTCTACGACATTCCTGAAGATGTGGGGCATATGTGATGGCCGCCGCTTCTCCCGTTTCCGGCGAGATGCTGACGGCGTTTCTGCTGCGGCTTGCCGACGATCATCTGATCTTAGGTCACCGGCTTTCGGAGTGGTGCGGTCACGCGCCCATGCTGGAAGAAGACCTCGCCATGCCAAACATGGCGCTCGATCTCATCGGTCAGGCGCGGTCGCTCTACCAGTATGCCGGCGAGGCTGAAGGCAAGGGCCGCGACGAGGATCAACTGGCCTATGTGCGCCGCGAACGTGAATATGTGAACTGCCTGATGGCCGAGCGCCAGAACGGCGATTTCGCGCACACCATGCTGCGCCAGTTCTATTTCGCAGCCTTCATGCAGCCTCTCTGGCAGGCCATAATGTCGTCGACCGACGCGCGGCTGGCGGGCATTGCCGCCAAGGCCGAGAAGGAAGTCGCCTATCACATTCGCCATGCCGGCGAATGGGTGGTGCGCCTTGGCGATGGCACTGAGGAAAGCACGCGCCGCATGAAGGCGGCGGTCGAGGCGCTCGCTCCCTACGTGGACGAGCTGTTCGAGAGCGACGAGGTTTCGCGGGCTGTGGCCGAGGCTGGCATCGCGCCCGATCCGTCCACTTTGCGACCTGCCTTCGACGCCATCGTCGGTCCAGTGTTCGCCGAAGCGGGGCTCGACTGGGTGGAAACGCCCTATGGCCAGACCGGCGGTCGGCAGGGCCGCCATGGCGAGGCGCTGGGCTTCCTGCTTGCAGAACTGCAATACATGCAGCGCACCTATCCGGGGATGACGTGGTGATCGGCGAAACGGTGGTGACGGCCTTTCCTTCAGGCCGCCTTTTCCCCGCAGGCGGGGAGAAGGAAGAGCGCGCCTATAGCGCCGCCGCCGCTGTGGTCGATCCGGAAATCCCCGCCGTCACCATTGCCGAACTCGGCATCCTGCGCGGTGTCGAGATGGATGGCGATGTGGCCGTCGCCCGCGTCACGCCCACCTATACGGGTTGCCCGGCGGTGCTCGCCATTGAACTGGCGGTGGAAACGGCGCTGCGTGAAGCGGGTTTCGAACCGCGCGTGGAGCGCGTCATTTCGCCCGCCTGGACGACGGACTGGATCACGGAGGAGGGGCGCGAAAAGCTGCGCGCCTATGGCATCGCGCCACCCGTAAAAGCCTCCAACTCCATTCGCGCGCTGTTTGGCGAGACGGAAGTGGCGTGCCCGCGCTGCGGCTCGCTTGAGACCGCGCGCATTTCCGAATTCGGCTCCACGGCCTGCAAGGCGCTTTACCGCTGCCAGAGCTGCCACGAGCCTTTCGACTATTTCAAATGTATCTGACCGACCCCAGACCGAGGTGACCATGGCCCCGCGTTTTCACGATCTGAAAGTGACCTCCATCGAGCGGCAGACCCCTGAAGCCGTGGCGATCGCCTTTGAAATCCCGGCGGATCAGGTGGAGGCGTTTGCCTTCACGCCCGGCCAGTATCTGACGCTTGCCACCGAAATTGACGGCAAGGAAGCCCGCCGCTCCTATTCCATCTGTTCCGCGCCCGGCGATCCCTATCTGCGCGTCGGCGTGAAGAAAGTTGCCGACGGCCGCTTCTCCACCTTCGTCAACGATGTGCTTTCCGTCGGCGACACGATCCGCGTGATGCCGCCGCAGGGCCGTTTTACCGCGCTCAAGGGCGAGCGCCACGATTACCTTCTCTTCGCCGCCGGCTCCGGCATCACGCCGATGCTTTCCATCGCCCGCACGGTTCTGGCCCATGAGCCCGACAGCACGATCACGCTGGTCTATGGCAACCGCTCCACCGAGACGATCATGTTTCTTGAGGAACTGAATGACCTCAAGGACCGCTATATGGGCCGCTTCACGCTGATCCACCTTCTGTCGCGCGAAACGCAGGATGTGGACATTCTGAACGGCCGCATCGAGCTTCGCGCGTCGGCGAACTCGCCGATGGCGGCCTCATCGAGCCCGCCGCCATGGATGGCGTGTTCCTGTGCGGCCCCGGCGAGATGATCGACGCGGTATCCGGCACGCTTCAGACCATGGGTGTGGAGCGGGACCGCATCCGCTTCGAGCGCTTCACGCCGTCGGGCGAAGCGCCGGCCCCGCGCAAGGCGTCGAAGGCCGCGCGTGAGGCTGTTCAGGAAGGTGTTGCGGTCGAAGTCGTGGTCGATGGCGTGCGCCGCAGCTTTTCCATGCAGGATGCCGATGGCACCGTGCTTGACGCGGCCCACAAGGCCGGCATCGAACTGCCTTATTCCTGCGCCGGCGGCATGTGCTGCACCTGCCGCTGCCGCGTGGTGGAGGGGCAGTCGGAAATGGCGGTGAACTTTTCGCTGGAACCCTGGGAAGTCGAAGCCGGCTTCACGCTCGCCTGCCAGACCCGCCCCACGGCAAAAAAGCTGGTCCTCGATTTCGACGCCGCCTGACCAGCGCGCTTCTGGGTTCCGCGTGTCAGCCAATGACACGCTCGTTCTCCCCGCTGGCGGGGAGAAGGTCCCGGCAGGGGGATGAGGGACAAGCGTCTGCTCTTATTGATTTCACGCTGCACCCTCCATGCCGCCCCCGCCCTTCGACAGGCTCAGGATGAGGGCTGTGTTGGTGAGGGCTGTGTTGGTGGATGAGCTTTGCTGAGAGCGGCTCTTAGATTACGAATGGTTTCAAACAGGCTGAGCAATCTTCCAGCCCGTTTCGCACTCTATGCAGAAACCTAATTACAGTCTCGCCCATTCGAAGCCACAACGGTTGATCTGCCTTCTCCCTCATCCTGAGCTCGTCGAAGGGCGGGGGAGAAGGCACGCGCTGCCGGTGCCACAGGCTCACGCCCGAAGCACACATCAACCTCAGCGCTTCTCGCGAATATCCGTGAGCGTCTTTGCCGGCGTGATAGCTTCCGGGTCGAGCTTGATCTCGATCAGCGCCGCTTTCCCGCTCGCCTGCGCGCGCTCGAAGGCGGCTGCAAAGTCCTCGGTCTTTTCCACCGTCTCGCCATGCCCGCCATAGGCGCGGGCGAGGGCTGCGAAATCGGGGTTGTTGATCGAGGTGCCGGAAACGCGGCCGGGATATTCGCGCTCCTGATGCATGCGGATCGTGCCGTAAATGCCGTTGTTCACCACCACCACGATGATCGGCAGGTTCTCCTGCACGGCGGTGGCGAATTCCTGACCGTTCATCATGAAGCAGCCATCGCCGGCAAAGGCCAGCACCGGGCGTTCGGGAAAGAGCGCCTTCGCGGCCACGGCCGCCGGCGTGCCGTAGCCCATGGAACCGGAGGTCGGCGCGCCCTGCGTGGCGAAACGGCGGAAGCGATGAAAGCGATGCACCCAGGTGGCGTAATTGCCCGCACCATTGGTGAAGATCGCATCGTCCGGCAAAACGCTTTCGAGATAGTCCATGATCGGGCCCATCTGCACCGCGCCGGGACCGGTCTTCGGCGGGGTCGACCAGTCGAGATAGGCCTGATGCAGACGCTCGGTTTCCGCCGCCCATGGCGCGTCGCTCGGCGCAAGTGCGGCAAATGCCTCCGCGAAAGCGGCTGCCGAAGCGTTGATCGCAAGTGTCGGGCGGTAAACGCGACCCAGTTCGCCGGCGTCGGCGTGCACATGCACCAGCTTCTGTTCGGGATAGGGGCTCTTGATGAGCGAGTAGTCGGAGGACGGCATTTCGCTGAACCGGCCACCAACGAGCAGCACCAGGTCGGCTTCCTTGATTGCCGCCGCAAGCTTCGGGTTCGCGCCGATGCCCACATCGCCCGCATAGGAGGGATGCAGATGATCGAACAGCATTTGCCGGCGGAACGAGCAACCAACGGGCAGGGACCACGCTTCCGCCGCCTTCTGGAAGTCGGCCACGGCCTTCTCGTTCCAGCGTGAGCCGCCGAGAATGACGAAGGGACGCTTGGCGTCCTTCAGAAGCGCCGCAAGCTCTTCCATTTCGGCGTTGCCCGGACGTGTTTCGACCGGCGTGAAGGGCTGTGGTGCGGGCGCATCCACCATATCTGTCAGCATGTCTTCCGGAAGCGAAATCACCACTGGACCGGGGCGACCGGAGGTGGCGACCGAGAAGGCGCGCGTCAGGATTTCGGGAATCCGGGCCGCATCGTCGATTTCGGTCGCCCATTTGGCGATGGGGCCGAAGAAGGCGCGGTAATCCACTTCCTGAAACGCCTCGCGTTCACGCGCGTGGCTCGCCACCTGTCCGATGAACAGGATCATCGGCGTGGAGTCCTGCATGGCGATGTGGATGCCAGGCGAAGCGTTGGTCGCGCCGGGGCCGCGCGTGACGAAGCAGATGCCGGGCTGGCCGGTCAACCGCCCGTGACAGTCGGCCATCATTGCCGCGCCGCCTTCCTGACGGCAGACGATGTTGCGGATTTTTGAATCGTGTAGCGCGTCGAGCACCGCCAGGTAGCTTTCGCCCGGCACGCTGAAAATGCGGTCGACGCCATTGGCTTCAAGGCTGTCGACGATGAGCTGGCCGCCGGTCTTCATTCGCTGTCGTCTCCGATTTCGCGCAGGATCTCTGCTGTGTGTTCGCCAAGCCTTGGGCTTGGCCGTTCATAGGAAAGCGGGGTTTTGGAAAGGGCGATGGGCGCGCGCACCGAAGGCAGCGCCGTGCCGTGTCCGTCATCGAGCGAAAGCTGCATGCCGCGCGCCTTCACCTGCGGATCGTCGAACATTTCCTCAATGGTGTTGATCGGGCTTGCCGGCACCGCATTGGCGTCGAACCTGCCCAAAAGCTCCGCCTTTTCCCAGCCCGCCAGTGTGGCGACGATGCGCTCACGCAGCGCTGCGCGGTTGGCCACGCGCGCCGGGTTGGTTGCAAAGCGTTTGTCTTCCGGCAGGTCGCCAAGGCCGACGATCTTGCAGAAGCGCTGGAACTGGCCGTCATTGCCCACGGCGAGGATGATGTGCCCGTCCTTCACCGGCAGCACCTCATAGGGCGCGATGTTCATATGCGCATTGCCCATCTGCACCGGGCTGTTGCCGGAGATGAGATAGTTCATGTTCTGGTTGGCAAGCACCGCCACCTGGCTGTCGAGCAGCGCCATGTCGATCATCTGGCCTTCGCCGGTCGCTTCCGCATGGCGCAGGGCGGCCTGAATGGCGATCACCGAGTAGAGCCCGGTGAAGATGTCGCTCACCGCCACGCCCACCTTCTGCGGCTCGCCGCCCGGCGCGCCGGTGATGGACATCAGGCCCGACATGCCCTGAATGATGAAGTCGTAGCCCGCGCGTGGCGCATAGGGGCCGGTCTGGCCGAAGCCGGTGATGGAGCAGTAGACGAGGCGCGGGTTGATGGCTTTCAGGCTTTCATAATCGAGCCCGTATTTTTTGAGACCACCCAGCTTGAAATTCTCGATCAGAACGTCGGCGGTGGCGATCAGCTTTTTCAGCTTCCTGGCCTCTTCCGGTTTCGAGAAGTCGAGCGCGATGGATCGCTTGCCCCGGTTGCACGAATGGTAATAGGCGGCCGAAAGGTTCTCGCCATCCGCACCTTCCACGAAGGGCGGTCCCCATTTGCGGGTGTCGTCGCCGCCATTGGGGTTTTCGACCTTGATGACATCGGCGCCCAGATCGGCCAGAACCTGACCTGCCCATGGGCCGGCCAGAATGCGCGCCAGTTCGATGACGCGAACGCCCTTCAGGGGTGGGTTGTTCATGATCGCCCGCAGCCCTCCAATATTCATGTGCTTTTGAGTAGCAAACGGCCCGGTGGCCTTCCAGATGCGCAGACCGCATTATTTCGGCATTAATTGATGAGTTTTCCGGCCCAGTGGACAAAATCCTCCATTGCCTTTTCCCGGCCGATTTCGTTGAGAGATTCGTGCCGGAAACCGTCGTAAATCGTTGTTTCCAGATTCGAAAAGCCACTCTCTCGCAGTCGGCTTTCGAGCTTGCGCACGATCTTCCCGCCTTTGGTGGAGGGGTCCTCGCTGCCGCCGACGAGCATGAAGGGCAATGTCTTGCGGGCGGCCTCCAGTGCCGCATTGTCGGCCGCCTTCAGGCTGAGATCGAACAGCGCGGTCCAGATGCCGATGGACGCCTCCCAGCCGGAGAGGGGGTCTGCGATATATTTGTCCACTTCGCTCTCATCCCGCGACAGCCAGTCGGCATCGGTACGCCGGTCGGGAAAGGCACGCGCCCAATTGGCGAAGGTGAGTTTCGGCAACAGCGTGAGGGAACGTCCGAGCCCAGCCGGAAACGCTCCCATGCGAGCACTGCCTTCCCGGCAAGCGCCTCGGCCCGCGTTGCAAGTGGCGCGTTCCAGATCGCCGCGCCAGCGAGGCGGTGGCCATTGCGGAGCGCATAGTTGATCGCGATCATGGCGCCCATGGAGTGGCCGAAAATGATGATCGGGAGGCCGGCACGCTCCTGAGCAATGTGTCTGTGGACGGCTTCCACGTCCTTCAGAAGCGTTCCGGCGGTCGCCTTTGGCCCGATATGACCGAGCGGAGCACCCGGCGCCGTGGTCGCTCCATGGCCGCGATGGTCATGCGCATAGACGTCGAAACCGTTTTCAGACAGAAAATCCGCAAAACCGGCATAGCGGGCCGCATGCTCTGCAACACCATGGTTGATCTGAACCGCGGCACGGACCTTTCCACTCGCCCGGCGCGTGAAAAGGCGCAGATCGGAGCCGGCCGGCGTTACGAGCCGGGTTTCAGCATCGAAGCCCATCTTCCCTCCGTGCAGCGGATTGCCCCGCCGCTTCGTTTGGCCTACATACGCTGCGCAACAGGTTCCCCCCAATTCGAGTGAGACGGAGCGCGACGAGCCACATGGCACGCCAATTCATCTACCACATGTCGGGCCTCAGCAAGGCCTATGGCTCCAAGAAGGTTCTTGAGAACGTTCACCTGTCCTTCTACGGATGCCAAGATCGGCATTCTCGGCCCCAACGGCGCGGGTAAATCGACGGTGCTCAGGATCATGGCCGGCCTCGACAAGGAATTCACCGGCGAAGCATGGCTCGCCGAAGGCGCGACCTGCGGATACCTTCCGCAGGAGCCCCAGCTTGACCCGGCCCTCGACGTGATGGGCAATGTGATGGAGGGCGTCGCCGCCAAGAAGGCGATCCTCGACCGCTATAACGAACTGATGATGGACTATTCCGACGAGACGGCGGAGGAGGCATCCCAGCTTCAGGACCAGATCGACAGCCAGAACCTCTGGGACCTGGAAAGCCAGGTGGAGATGGCCATGGAGGCGCTGCGCTGCCCGCCGGGCGATGCGTCCATCGATCATCTTTCCGGCGGTGAGAAGCGTCGTGTGGCGCTGTGCCAGCTTCTCCTGCGGCAGCCCGATCTCCTTCTGCTGGATGAGCCGACCAACCATCTTGACGCCGAAACGACGGCGTGGCTTGAAAAGCACCTGCGTGAATATCCAGGCGCCGTGCTGATCATCACCCACGACCGCTACTTCCTCGACAATGTCACGGGCTGGATTCTTGAGCTCGACCGCGGTCGCGGCATTCCCTATGAAGGCAACTACACGGCCTATCTGGAAGCCAAGGCCAAGCGCATGAAACAGGAAGGCCGTGAGGAAGCCGCTCGCGAGAAGGCGCTTGCGCGCGAGCGCGAGTGGATGGCCGCCAGCCCCAAGGCCCGTCAGGCCAAGTCGAAGGCGCGTATCCGCGCCTATGACGAGCTGGTCCAGTCTGCCGCCGACCGCCGTCCCGGCGATGCGCAGATCATCATTCCGGCCGGCGAGCGGCTCGGCAATGTGGTCATCGAGGCCGAAGGGCTTTCCAAGGGCTATGGCGACCGCCTGCTGATCGACGGTCTTGACTTCAAGCTTCCGCCCGGTGGCATTGTCGGCGTGATCGGTGCCAACGGCGCGGGCAAGACCACGCTGTTCCGCATGATTACCGGGCAGGAAAAGCCCGATGCCGGCGAGATCCGCGTCGGTGAGACCGTCAAGCTCGGCTATGTCGACCAGAGCCGCGACTCGCTCAACCCCGACAAGACGGTCTGGGAAGAGATTTCCGGCGGCAACGATGTCATCAAGCTCGGCGCTCATGAGGTGAACAGCCGCGCCTATTGCTCGTCCTTCAACTTCAAGGGCGGCGACCAGCAGCAGAAAGTCGGATCGCTCTCCGGCGGTCAGCGCAACCGTGTTCACATGGCCAAGCTGCTCAAGGAAGGCGGCAATGTGCTGCTGCTCGACGAACCGACCAACGACCTCGACACCGAGACGCTGGCCGCGCTCGAAGACGCGCTGGAAAACTTCGCCGGCTGCGCCGTCATTATCTCGCACGATCGCATGTTCCTCGATCGCCTCGCCACCCACATCCTGGCCTTCGAGGGCGACAGCCATGTGGAATGGTTCGAGGGCAACTTCGAGGATTACGAGCAGGACAAAATCCGCCGCCTCGGCCCCGACAGCGTCAATCCGAAGCGGGTGACCTACAAGCGGCTGACGCGGTAGACAGGCGCGGTCTTGTCGGTAAAATGTTTCCGGGAGGGGCCTCGGCCCCTTCATCATTTTGACATTTAGATTCTGTTTGAGTGTTTCAATCAGTATCGGATCGTGAACGTCCGCGAGCGTGTTTCCTTGACACCATGGCGTTTCAGCGTAAATCCGCCTTGAAGGCAAACACAGGCACGGATCATGCTGCGCACCAGCGAGCAAGAGGCTTCAGATTTTGCACCGCACCACTCCAACGCCATGACGCGCGTCTGCGTTGGCGGGATTGGCGTCGAAATCCCCGAAGCGTCCATTTCCAATGAAGAGCTGGTCGACAGCTTCAACGCGTGGGTCGATGCGGAAAACCCGAATCGCGAGGCGAGGGGGCTGCCGCCTCTGGCGAAGTCCGATGCGGAGTTCATCGAGCATGCTTCCGGCATCAGGCAGCGTCACGTCTATGAGCGTGACGGCATTCTCGATCCCGCGCGCATGGCGCCCAATATTCCTGCCCGGGCCGACGACGAGCTTTCCGTCATGGCCGAGTTCGGCGCTGCCGCAGCCAGAAAGGCGCTCGCCCATGCCGGTGTCGAGGCGCGCGATGTCGATCTCGTCATCTGTGCTTCCGCCCATCATCAGCGGCCCTATCCGGCCATTGCCATCGAAATCCAGAAAGCGCTTGGCACCAGCGGTGCAGGCTTCGACATGGGGCTTGGCTGTTCCTCGGCGCTCGCCGGTCTGCATGTGGCGACCAATCTCGTCCGCTCCGGCGCGCATCGCCGTGTGCTCGTCGTCACGCCGGAGCTCATCACCGCGCATCTCAATTTCCGCGACCGGCAGACCCATTTCATCTTCGGCGACGCGTCCGTGGCCGTTCTCGTCGAGGCGTTGGGCGCCAGCGAAGAGCGGCCCGGGCGTTTCGAGATTGTCGACACGCGCAGCTGGACCCAGTTTTCCAACAACATCCGCACTAATTTCGGCTTCATGAGTCGTCTGGCGCAGGAGGATCCGTCCTATCTCGCCATGGAAGGCAATCTCATCAAGCAGAATGGCAACAAGGTCTTCAAGGACGTGACCATTGCCGGTCACAAGTTCATTGTCGACTTTCTGGCGGAGCACGGCCACACGCCGGAGACGATGCGCCGCTTCTGGCTGCATCAGGCGAATGCCCGCATGAACGCCATGATCCTCAAGCTCGCCTTCGGTGGCGAGGTGGGACAGGATCGTGCCCCCACGGTGCTCGACCGGCTGGGCAACACCGCTGCCGCCGGCGCGATCATCGCGCTTGAGGAAACACATCGCGACATGAAGCCCGGCGAGCACGGTCTGCTCTGCGCCTTCGGTGCGGGCTACTCCATCGGCGGTGCGCTTCTGCGCATGATGTAGGCGCGGCTGCTTTTCAATCCTGCCGGGCTTCCAGCCCGTCTTCTTCTTCCGGGGCCAGCAGGCGGGTGGCGCGCCAGCGCGTGAGCACTGTGTTGATGTCATCGACGATAAAATGGCGGGCGGCGTCCCGGTCGTAACCGTCTTCGAGCATGGAATCGTAATCCGTATGCTCATGGCGGATATGGGTGATCGTTGCCAGCCATACCGCTATTGCCGGCGGCAGGGTGCGTAGCTTGCGGTCATTGGCCCTGTCGCGGATCACTTCGGCATCGGCCATGGGCGCCCATGGAATAAGCAGCGTCAACGCCTTGTCGACCGATTTGCGCCGCCCGGTGGATGCCCGCTTCATATTCTGGAACCTGTTCCCGCACGCCTTCTGCGCATTGCCGCATAGAGCATCGGACCGAAAAGTGGAAACCGGTTTTCGGATTGTTCCGATGCTCCATTAAAAGTTTGGATCGTCCTTTGTGCGTCCGGATGGACGCACGGCGATCTAGTGTGAACATTGAACCCTGTCATCTTGCCAAGCAAGCCCAAACGATATAAACATATCTTTATATGTATTGGGAGAAGCGCATGCTCATGCGTCCGGCAATTCATCTCGACCAGATGGTCGACACGTTGAAGGCGGCGGCCGAAACCAGCCGCCTGCGTATCCTTGCGCTCCTTTCGCAGGGTGATCTGACCGTGACCGACCTGACAGAGATTCTCGGCCAGTCGCAGCCGCGCGTTTCCCGTCATCTGAAGCTCCTGCTCGAGGCGCAGCTCATCGTTCGCTATCAGGAAGGGTCCTGGGCTTATTTTCGCCTGTCGGATGCCGATGCGGCGCGTGAATTCGTCGATGGTGTCGTTGGTCGGCTCGACCAGGCCGATGCCGTCATCGAGCGCGATCTGGAGCGTCTCGGGGCCATCAAGCGCCGGCGTGAGGAGAGAGCGGCGGAGTATTTTTCGCAGAATGCGGCGAGCTGGGATCAGATTCGCTCGCTCCACGTGCCCGATAAGGCCGTGGAGGAAGAGCTTTTGAAACTCATCGGCGCGCGGCCGTTCCAGTCCATGGTGGACCTTGGTACCGGCACGGGCCGTATGCTGGAACTCTTTGCGCCGCTCTATCAGCGCGCTGTCGGTATCGATCTTTCCCGAGAGATGCTGGCGGTGGCGCGGGCAAATCTCGATCGTGCCGGCATCGCCCACGCGCAGGTGCGGCTTGGCGATATTTCGGCACCGCAGCTAGAGCGCGATGCGCATGATCTGGTGACCATCCACCAGGTGCTGCATTACATCGACAGACCGGCTGTGGCCATTCGAGAGGCCGCCCGGCTGCTCCGACCGGGTGGGCGTCTTGTGATTGTCGATTTCGCGCCACATGAGCACGAGTTCCTGCGCGAGGAACATGCCCATATGCGGCTCGGGCTGGCCGACAGCCAGATTGCCGAGTGGCTTGAAGAGGCCGAGCTAGACCTCACCGAAACACTGGAATTTGCGCCACGGGGCGAGGCTGGAGAGGGCCTGACGGTCAAGCTCTGGCTTGCCCACGACCGGCGCATGCAGATTGCCGACGGCATAGTGCCGTCGTTTGCCCAAAAGGAGACGGCTTGATGCCGCAACAGCGTTTTTCCCGCCAGCCCGACGTGGCCGGCAAACTCCGTGTGTCGTTCGAGTTCTTCCCGCCGAAGACCGACACGATGGAGGCCCGGCTCTGGGAGACGGTGCAGCGTCTGGAACCCCTGGCCCCGTCCTTTGTCTCCGTCACCTATGGTGCGGGTGGCTCTACCCGTGAGCGCACGGCCCGCACGGTCAGGCGCATTCTCGACGAGACCAGCCTCACGCCGGCCGCGCACATGACCTGTGTCGATGCTTCGCGTGAGGATGTCGACCAGGTGGTGGGCGAGTTTGTCGATATGGGCGTAAAGCGCTTCGTGGCGCTGCGCGGCGATCCGAGCGCCGGTGTCGGAGCAGCATACCGCCCGCATCCCGACGGCTACGCCAATGGCGCGGAGCTGGTGGGAGCGATGAAGCGTCAGGGCGATTTCGACATTTCGGTGTCGGCCTATCCCGAGAAGCATCCGGAAAGCCCGGACTTCGCCACCGATATCGACATGCTCAAACGCAAGGTCGACAACGGGGCGACGCGTGCCATCACCCAGTTCTTCTTCGACAACGATCACTATGAACGCTATGTCGAGCGTGCGCGGCGCGCGGGCATCTACATTCCCATCGTGCCGGGCATTCTGCCGGTGCACAATTTCACACAGGTTGCCAATTTCGCCGGGCGTTGCGGCGCCAGTGTTCCCGGCTGGCTGGCCGAGCGTTTCGAGGGGCTGGAAGACGAGCCGCAGATTCATGCGCTTGTGGCTTCGGCCGTCGCTGCCGAGCAGGTGCTCGACCTTATGGAACGCGGGATTGACGATTTCCACTTCTACACGATGAACCGGGCCGATCTCGCCTATGCGGTCTGCCACATGATCGGCATTCGTCCGCGTCCCAGCAAGGGCCTGGAACAACCTGCCGCCGCATAAAATAAAGGGCCGGATCGACCGGCCCTTTCTCGTATCGTATCAACAAATTCCGGATCCGCTGCCTTGAAGGTGGCTGCTCCGGTCATGCGTTTACGGCAAAACGCCCATTACCAGGGCGCCGATGAACACGAATGCCGCGCAAATCATCAGTGCATTCACAGGCCGTGTCAGTCCCATGGCAAAGCTCCTCTGCTTATTTACCCGCTGGATTCTATGGATGAGGTGCCGTCCGGCAAGCGGATTTTATGCTGCGCTGCGGTAGGTTTGTGAAAAAAACTACCGCCCGTCGCCGCGTTCATTTGAAATCATTGGTGAAATCATTGGGCAACTGGTCCGATTCACTTTGTGTTAACGGATGCGCGCAAGAAGCCGCCCGTCGATGATGATCAATCCGGTGGCGATCAGCACCATTCCTGCGATTTCGAAGGGCGTGAGTCGTTCGCCCAGAACAAGACTTCCCAGCAGGATGGCGCTGACAGGATTGAGGAAGGTAACGAGCGATGCATTGGTAGCGCCCGCACTTGCCAGCACCCGGAAATAGATCAGATAGCAAACGCCGTTGACAGAACGGCAAGCCCGATGACCGCAGCCCAGATGTTGCCGGAAAAGCTGAACAGGTTTCCCGGCTCGTAGAGCGTGAGCACCAGCGGAATCATGATGATGGTGGAGGCGGTGAGCTGCCCCGTGGCGACGGCAGTTGGGGGAACGCCGCGAAAGCGTCGCCCGTAGATGAAGGCGAGGCCATAGGAGACGGCGCCGCCGATCAGGGCGAGCTTCGCCCAGAGTGGGCCGCCCAGTCCGGTGAGGAGGCCGGGGCCGATCATCACGCCCGTTCCTGCAATGCCGAATGCGATGCCGGTCAGCTTCACCGGGGTAAGCTTTTCATCTGCGGTGAGCATGTTGGCCAGGATTGCGGTCCAGAACGGCGTCGTCGCATTCAGCACCGAAGCAAGCCCCGCACCCACCTCGGTCTGTCCCATGAAGATCAGCGAAAAGGGAATGACGTTGTTGAGGAGGGCGAGCACGAAGAAGCTGCCGGCGAGCGGCAATGCGATGCGAAACGACGGTCCGCGAACAGCAAGGAATGCCTGCAGGACAAGCGCGGCAATCGACACGCGAAACATGACCAGCATGAGTGGCGGCATTTCGCTGACCGCGATACGGGCGAAGAAGTAGGAGCCGCCCCACACTGTGCCAAGGAGGAGGAGAAGCGCCCAGTTCCGGGCAGACATTTGAGGCGCGGTTGTCTGGGCGGGTGCCTGTGCGGTCATTGCGGTCTCTCAATTCGGGATCGTTCGTGCACCCTGTGAATTAGGTTATGAGAAGAAGGGCGCCCACCCGAAACCCGCCCGGCCGCATTTTCAGCGACGGACGTTCGGGCGGAGCGTTTACATGAACGACAAATCCACTACGCTTCCCTTCCGTCCTTTGCGTTCATCCGAACCAGGAGCTGCCCATGCAGATTTTTGAGACCGCCCGAGACGCTGCCCTCAAGCTTCGTCCCGATGATCCGGTCTACTGCTTCCGGCCCGAAGTGCTGAAAGCCGATGCACGCGATTTCATGGGCCAGTTTCCCGGCAAGACCGCCTATGCCGTGAAAACCAATGGCGAGAAGCTTGTGCTCAAAACGCTGGCAGAGGCCGGCGTTGAAGCTTTCGATGTGGCGTCTCCGGCAGAGTTCGCCGCGGTTCGCTCCGTCGCACCCAATGCCGAGATGCTCTACATGCATCCGGTCAAGGCGCAGTCGGACATCCGCCTGGCACTGGAGGAATATGGCATCCGGGTCACCGTGGTTGATCACGAAGATGAGGTGACCAAACTGATCCGCGTGGTTCGGGCGCTCGACATCGACCCCGGTTCGCTGACCGTTTTCGTGCGCATTCAGACCAAAGGCCATGCCGCCTATGAACTGTCGAAGAAATTCGGCGCCGGGCCGGCGCAGGCGGTCGAGCTTTTGCGCCGTCTGGACCGGCACGGCTATAAGCTCGGCCTGTGTTTCCATGTTGGCTCACAGATCCAGGACCCGGACACCTATGAGCGCGCGCTCGCCTCGGCAGACTGGGTGCGGGGCAGGGCAGGCGTCGAGCTTGCCGCGCTCGACGTGGGCGGCGGCTTCCCGGCGGAGTATGGCCACGATCCCAACCGCAAAAAGCCCGAGATGCCAAGCCTTGACGAGATCATGGCCCGGCTGCGGGCCGATATCGTGGAGTGGGGTTTTGACGATATGCCGCTCGTGGCGGAGCCCGGACGCGTTATCGTTGCGCGCGCCTTTTCGCTGATCGTGCGCGTTCTTCTGCGCAAGGGCCGCCGGCTCTACATCAATGACGGGATCTGGGCCTCGCTTTCGGATTCCTGGACTGGAAAGATCACGCTGCCGGCCCGTTTCATTCCCGATCCGGCGATCCGCAATCGCAATGGCGATCCTGAAAAGCTGGTTCCGTTCAAGGTTTGCGGGGCGACCTGCGATTCCGTGGACATCCTCTCGCGGCCTTTCTGGCTGCCGGAAACAGTGGATACGGGCGACTGGATCGAGATCGGCCATATTGGCGCCTATTCCCTGTCGCTAAGAACCCGCTTCAACGGGTTTTATCCCGATACGTTCGTCGAGGTGAAAACACCTTTCGATGCGGGTTCTGCGCCGGAAGGTTTTGCCAGCCTCGAAACCATGGCGGACTGATAGGGCAGCGAAAGGGAAGGAAACCTGACCTTGGAAGCGGAAGCACACGCCTTTCCATTGACGGAGGTCGCCTTTGTCCTCCTGGTGGCCATTGCGCTCGGGCTCGGCCTGATGCGCCTGAAGCAGCCGCCGCTGGTCGGCTTCATCCTGGCCGGTGTTGTGATGGGGCCGACCGGGTTCGGCTTGATCGGCAATTCCGAAAGCGTGATTGCGCTCGCCGAAATGGGTGTTTTGATGCTGCTGTTCTTCATCGGCATGGAATTGTCGTTGAGAGCCTTCATCATCAGCCTCAGACCGGCCGTTCTGGTGGCTTTCGGGCAGCTTTCGGTGGCGCTGGCCATTGGCCTTTCCATTGCGTGGATGGGCGGAACAGGCCTTTCCGAAGGCATCATCTTCGGCTTCATCATCGGCATCTCCAGCACCGTTGTCGCGATGAAGATGCTGGACGACATGGATGAACTGCGCCGCGATGCGGGCCGCATCGCCATCGCCGTACTGATCGCGCAGGACATTGCTGTGGTGCCGATGCTCATCATCGTGTCGGCGCTGGGCGGAGCCGATACCAGCCTTCTCGCCATCGCCGCCAAGGTGGCGCTGGCGGTCGGTTTTCTCGGCTGGCTCCTGTGGTGGCTCGGGCGACGCGGCAAGCTGCGCGTGCCTTTCGCTGCCGCCATTGCCGACAATGTCGAGATCCTGGCGCTTGGCGCGCTGGGTGTCTGTTTCGGCGCAGCCGCTCTTTCCGGTTTTCTCGGCCTCTCGCCCGCCTATGGCGCGTTCGTGGCCGGCATTCTGGTGGGCAATTCCAACCTGCGCGCCCGCATCATCCCCGTCATCGAACCGATCCAGAGCATCCTCGTGGTGATCTTCTTCCTGTCCATCGGCCTTCTGTTCGACCTGACCTATATCTGGAACAATCTCTGGATGGTTCTGGGGGCTGCCCTTCTGGTCATCGCCGCCAAGACGCTGCTCAACGTCTTCCTGCTGCGCGCCACCGGGCACGACCGCAACACGGCGCTGATCGGCGGTCTCTCCATGGCGCAGATCGGCGAGTTCTCCTTCGTGCTGGCGGCAGCCGGCCTGTCGGCGGGCGCGCTCGGGCAGGACAGCTATCGCCTTGCCATCGCCGTCACGGCCATCTCGCTTCTCTTCTCGCCGGCGTGGATGTCGGTCATGCGCCGCATCGAATATGTGGCGGCCAAGGGCTTTTCTTCCTATCGCGAAGCGCTGTCGGAAGCCTATGCCGATGAGATCGAGAATGTGGGTGAGGGGCTCTGGTGGGTGCGCGCCCGCTATCGCGCAGGCCGTCTGACCCTGCGCAAATGGCGCGCCCGCCGGGCACTCAAAAAGGCAGCGAAGGCCGCCCGGAAGAAAGAAGAAAAGGCGGAAAAGGAAGCCGCCGAGGCGACACTCGCATCTGAGACAGCGGAAGAAAAACCCCGGCAACCCGATGAAGATCTGGCTGCCGGGGCGTCTAAAGAAAAAGCCTAGAGATTGGAGAACAGCGTCGGCGTCGGCCAGCCATCGGCAGGCAGGCCAAGGCGCAGCTGCTCCTGACGCACCGCCTCGCGGGTTCCCGCACCCAGAATGCCGTCAATCTTGCCCACGTCATGGCCGCGTGCGGCAAGCTTGGTCTGCAACTGCTTCATCGTCTCGGGCGCAAGCCCCTGCTCGGGCGAGCGCACATCAAAGCGCGGTGCGCCGGCAAGGCGCGCCGCCAGATGCGCCGCCGTCAGCGTGTAGATGAGCGACTGGTTCCATTCCAGATAGATGTCGTAATTGTCGTAGACGAGGAAGGCCGGTCCCTTGTGGCCCATCGGCAGCACGACCGCCGTCGCCATCCCGTCTGCCGGCAGCGGGCTGCCATCGCGATAGGTCACGCCCATCGCCGCCCATTCCGAGCGCGGCAGCTTGGTCACGCGGCCGGTCTTCTCCCAGGCCATCTGATCCGGCACGCGCACCTCTTCCATCCATGGCTGGCCGGGCTTCCAGCCAAGCGACTGGAGGTTCTTCGCCGCCGTCAGAATGGCGTCGGGCGAACTGCCCTTCAAATCCACCTTGCCATCGCCGTCGCCATCGACACCCTTGGTGTAATAGTCGGACGGCAGCATCTGCATCTGGCCGATCTCGCCGGCCCATGCGCCGGTCACATTGGCCGGCACCCAGCCCTGATCGATCAGGTGCAGAAGCGCGATCAGCTGCGGGCGGAAGATTTCCGGCCGGCGGCAGTCATGCGCCAGCGTGGCAAGCGCGTTGAGCGTCGAGAAATCGCCCTGCACCGCGCCGAAATCCGTCTCAAGCGCCCAGAAGGAGGCGATCACCGGGCCGGGCACGCCGAACTCGTTCTGGGCGCGCGCGAAGGTGTCGGCGTATTTCTTCAGGTTCGCCGCGCCATTCTTCAGCCGGTAATCATTGATCATGCGGCCGGCGAATTCGGCAAAGGTCTGGTTGAACACGCCCTGCGCGCGGTCGCGTTGCAGAACCTTCTGGTCGATGCCGGCGCCGTTCAGCGCCGAAAGGCCGCGCTCGCCAATGCCGTCGGCTGCAGCCTCCTGCCGCACGCCCTCCCGCCAGGCGTTGAAATCGCCACCGCATTGCTGCGCCACGGCGCTGCCGGCAAAGCCAAAGGCGAACAGCGCTCCAAGCGCGATGGATTTTCTGCGCATTTAAACTCTCCTTGAAAACACGGGCTGAAGGCGTCTGGGGCGATCAGCTGGCATTGGCCCGGAGCCAGTTTTTCCAGGCTCTGGAATTGCCGTTGAACACGTTGATATCGGCCTTCCCCTCAATGCCCGGGATCACGCCGGTGCCCGTATATTGCCAGAAGACCCAAGGATGATCGGAATATTTGTCATCCGGATGACCGGCCACCGAGCGTAACCAGAAGGGATAGCCCTTGAAACTGCTCAGATCATTGTCATCGAAGAAGTCGATCGAGGTGTAGATAATTGGCCGCTTGCCATAATGGCGTTCCACCGCGTTCAGGAAGATGCGCATCTCCGAACGCACCTTTTCTGCCGGCGGGCGAATGGTGCAGGTGGGCGAGAAGGGCGTCCATTCCATGTCCAGAACGGGCGGCAGGGCCGATGCGTCACGCGGCACATTGCGGATGAACCACCGCGCCTGCTCAATGGCCGGGCGGCAATGGTAGTAGAAGTGGTAGGCCCCGCGCGGAACGCCGGCAGCCTTCGCCGCGCGCCAGTTGCGCGCAAAATAGTCATCGACAATGTCGCCACCCTCCGTCGCCTTGATGAAGGCGAAGGAGATGTCGTTGCGGGCAACCTTCTTCCAGTCGATGTCGGCCTGATATTTGGCGACATCCGTTCCGTGCACCGCATAGTGCCAGGGTGCGCCGCCCTCCCACTCATGCGGGTCGGTGTCGGCGAAGCGCAGGCCACCGCTGCTGCGCATTGTCGAGGGTTGCGCCTTGGGCGCAACATCGGAAAAATCATAGTCGACGGTCGAGCAGCCGACGAGCAAAGCGGATAGACTGGCGATCATCAATCGACGCATGATGAGCGGGGCTCCTCAGGGTGCGAATCAGCAAATAGGGGCGTCGCCGACAGAAATAGGCGAAGTTGCCGGCCCCGTCACCACAGGATGAAAGGGCTGGCCGCCAGGGAAGACGGAGAAGACGACGGAATGCGAACTGCTCTCAGGCTCTTCAAATGGCTCCTCTGTCTCCTTGCCGTCGCAATCGCCGGTGCAGCGCTCTGGCTCTATGTCTCGCCGCCCGCGCTCATCCGTGTCGGCTCCAATTACGCCGCCAAGATTATCTGCTCCAATGTGTTCATAGCCGGGCGCGACCCGCAGACCGTGCTTGAGCGCGACGTTCAGGCCCCGGGCCATCCGCTTTTGAAGCTCATGAGCGTGCGGGTCGAGCCGTCCGACGCCACGGTTCACACCGGCCTCTTCGGTGTCTTTGGCGACGGGCTTGCCGTCTATCGCGGCGCGACCGGCTGCGCCGCCGTGCCCGATGGCGATGTGGACGCGGCGCTGGGCGCCCGTTTCGACAGGCCGGAGCCTGCGTCTCAGGGAACGGATCTGTGGCCGGAAGGCCCGCGCATCGACGTCAAGGGCCATGAGCTGGTGGCCGAACTCCTCGATGATCCGGCGCTCACCGGCCCCGGCATGCGCGCCGTCGTCGTCGTGCAGGATGGCCGCATCATCGGCGAGCGTTTTGGCGAGGATGTCGCCCATTACACGCAGCCCCTGATCGGCTGGTCTATGACCAAGACCGTCACCGCCGCCCTCATCGGCACCCGCGTCAAGGCCGGACGCCTGTCCGTCGAGGACCGCAATCTGTTCCCCGAATGGCGGATGACGAGCGATCGAAGATCACCGTTGCCGATCTCCTCGCCATGGAGAGCGGTCTCTACTTCAACGAGGATTACGGCGATGTGAGCGATGTCACGCGCATGCTCTATCTCGCCTCTGACATGCCGGCCTTCGCCGCCGATCAGAAGCTTGAAGGCCCGGTCGGCGAGGTCTTCAATTATTCGAGCGGCACCAGCGTCCTCCTGTCGCGTGTGTGGCAGGACACGTTCAATGCGCCGCAGGATGCGTTGGCGTGGCCTTACGAGGCCCTGTTTGGTCCGCTCGGCATGGACACCGCCGTCTTCGAGACGGACCCGCGCGGCACCTATGCCGGCTCTTCCAACCTCTATGCGTCTGCACGTGACTGGGCGAAGTTCGGCCAGCTTCTCCTTCAGGACGGTGTGTGGAAGGGCGAACGCATTCTGCCGGAAGGTGGGTACGGTGGATGCGCACCCCCACCGAGGCTTCGGGCGGCGAGTATGGCCGGCAGACCTGGCTGCACGGCCCCCGCGCCAACACGCCGCGCGGCGTGCCGGAAGACGAGGCTTCAACCTACCGCCCGACGCATTCTGGATGCTCGGCCATGATGGCCAGACCATCACGGTCATTCCCTCGCTGCGCATGGTGGTGGTGCGCATGGGCCTCACACCCTCACGCCTCGGCTATAAGCCGCAGGCGCTGATCGAGGCTCTGGCGAAGATCCCGGGGCAGATGGAATAGCGTGGAGTGGTGCGTGGTTCGACAAGCTCACCATGAGGGATGGGATTGGCTGCACAACTGGTGAGCAGGGGCGTGGAACCGGTCTTCACCGCGAAGCTCCACCTCCCTCATGGTGAGCTTGTCGAACCACGCACAACGTCAATGCAACGGGGTGTCGTACTCAGCAGGCAATTCCACAATCGCCTGCACGGCGTAACCGCGAAAAGACGAATCGAAACGCAGGCTTGCGCCCCGTTTTTCGCATTCCGATTCCAGCGCTTCACGCAGTGAATCACGCGGCGTCACGTGGAAGGCCGCAAGCCAACACCGCAGTCCTGCGCGAAACCAGCCGGGCAGCCTTTCCTGCCGGCCGAAATCCACAATGTGCAGCGAGCCGCCCGGCGCAACGCAGTCGAGGCCGGCTGCAATGGTCTCGCGCCATGGCGGGATCATCGACAGCGAATAGGAAATGAAAACCCGGTCGAAACGGGCCTGACCGAACAGCGCTTCGGCATCGAAGGACGATGCATCACCTTTGGCCAGTCGGGCGTCGATCCCCTCGCGCTCCATGCGCCGCCTCGCGGTGACAAGCATCTCCTGCGAGATGTCGAGGCCGAAAAGCCGCGCCTTCGGACAATGGTCCGAAACAAGCGCCAGATTGCGCCCCGTTCCACAGCCCAACTCCAGCACCGCGCCGCCTTCCGGCACGTTCAGCCCGCCGATCAGCCCGTCACGCCCAAGCAGATAATATTTGCGCGTCAGGTCGTAGATATGGCGCTGGCGGCGATAGACGCCGTCCATCAGGCTGGCGTGGCCGGCGGTCTGCGGCATGGCCATTCTCAGGTCGCTTTCACATAGAGGTGGAACCCGCCATAGATCGCCGAGCGGTCGTTGGCCGAGAGTTCGCGCGAGCGAATTTTCTCATAGCGCCACTGGTTCAGAACGTGATCGTTCACGCGGCCCGGCAGCAGGCTCGGCGCTGCGGCGGTGCGGAAGATGACGCGCGCTCCGGGCGCTGCCGTGCGGGTGATCTCGCTCCACAGCGCGTTGAGCTGATCGTCGTTCATCCAGTCCTGCGCGTCGAGCAGCACATAGCGGTCTACGCTCTGCGCGGGCTTGTTGCCCAGCACGTCCATCAGGTTTGCGTGGTGCACCGTCACATTGTCCGCCGCAGAGCGGATCGTGTCGAAATTCCTGCGCTCCAGATAGGCGGGCAGGGTGGCTTCTCCCTGTGCAGGATAATGGCGGGCGAAGGCCTGCCAGGCGAAATAGTTTTCCTTCAGCGGAAAATGGCAGGCAAGCTTTTCAAGCCGGCTCGACAGAACGTCCGCCATGGTGCCGTCACCCGCTGTGATCAGCGAGTCATACTGTGCCGGCGGAATGCCGAGGCCAAACAGCGATGCCTTGCGCGAGGTCGCCCGGCGCACAAGTCCACGGTCGAACAGCGGGCGTAACTGCTCATCGAAGAAGATGCGCTGATCGCGAAGCGAGCGCGACTTCATGATGTCGGTGGGGTTCACGCCATAGAACTTTGCGACCGTGTGGCCCGTGGCGATGAAGAAGCCGAGCAGGCCCTTGCGGTAGAAATTGCGCGTGAAGGCGTCGATGCGCCTGCGGCCAAGCGGCCCGCGGCTTTCCCAGTGCCGACGCGACTGGGCGTCGAGCGCTGGCGCGATGAAGCGGCGATAGGCCTCGCTGTTGCTGCGCTGGTTGGTTGTGCCGAAGAAGCGCAGCAGGTCGCCATGGGCGGGCAGCGTCTTGAAGGCGGTGAGCTTCAGCCGGTTGAGCGCTACATGCGCGGCGTTCAGGTCCACGGCGTCGATTTTCGCCGGCTGGCGGGTGAGATAGGCCAGCACATTGCAGCCGCCCGACGCGATGGTGACGATGCGGTGGCTTTCATCGAGTTCCATTGCCGCGATGTCCACGTCCGGGTCTTCCCAGATCTGCGGATAGACGAGGCCCGAAAAAAGGAGGGCGAAGAGGCGTTCGGAAAGGCCAGCGCGCGTGGTGACCCTGTTCTGATAGACCGCTTTGCCGAGATGGCGGCGGGTGGAAAGGCCGGTGCCGGCTGAAAGATCTGTCATGGGTCTCTCCCCTCAATCTTTCCCTGAGGGGCTACTGCGCTTCCATGACAGGCGCGTGAAACGATGATGACGGAGTGTGACGGGGCTGTTAAAGGCGGGGAGTATTCCCCGCCCGCAGTGCCGAGCGCTCTACGCCTTTCCGAACCCACCGGCGGTGGGCGTGGTCACGATCACCGCTTCACCGGCTTCGATCACCGTCTGGTCGCAGCCCTTGAGCGTCTCGACATGACCGTCCTTGCGGCGCACTTCGGTCTTGCCCATCTCGCCATCGCCGCCGCCCTCAACGCCGCGTGGCGGCCCGCTGCGGTGGGAGGAGAGAATGGCGCATTCCATGGTCTTCAGGAAGCGGATGGTGCGGCGCGTGCCGTCGCCGGCGCTCCACTTGCCCTTGCCGCCCGAGCCTTCGCGAATGTGGAAGTCCTCGAGCAGGACCGGGAAGCGCAACTCCAGGATTTCCGGGTCCGTCAGGCGCGAATTGGTCATGTGGACATGAACGCCCGACGCGCCATCGAAGCCGCGCCCGTCATTCATGCGGCCAGCGGGCGAGCCGGAGCAGATGGTCTCGTAATACTGATACTCTTCGTTGCCGAAGGTCAGATTGTTCATCGTGCCCTGCTGTTGGCGATGGCCTTCATCGCACCGAACAGCGCGTTGGTGACGTGCTGGGAGGTCTCCACATTGCCGGCCACAACCGCCGCCGGATAGGAGGGGCGCAGCATGCAGTCTTCCGGGATCACGATGTTGATTGGCCTGAGGCAGCCCGCATTCATCGGGATCTGCCCTTCCACCATCACGCGGAAGGCATAGAGCACCGCCGCGCGGGTCACCGGTTCAGGCGCGTTGAAATTGTTCTTCTGAACGTTCGACGTGCCGGTGAAGTCGACGGTCGCCTCGCGCTTCTCGCGGTCGACGGTGATCTTCACCTTGATCACCTGGCCCGTGTCGGTCGGATATTCATATTCCGACGCATCCGGCAGGCGTTCGAGCACGCGGCGCACGGCTTCCGCCGCATTGTCCTGCACATGACCCATATAGGCCTGCACCACGTCCAGACCGAACTGGTCGATCATCTTGCGCAGTTCCGCCACGCCCTTTTCGTTGGCGGCAATCTGCGCCTTCAGATCGGCGATGTTCTGGTGCGGGTTGCGCGCCGGATAGGCATGGTCGGTCAGAAGCGTGTGCAGCTCCCGTTCGCGGAACTTGCCGCCTTCGACGAGGCGGAAGTTGTCGAACAGAACGCCTTCCTCGTCCACCGTGGTCGCCAGCGGCGTCATGGAGCCGGGCGCGGTGCCGCCGACATCGGCATGGTGGCCGCGCGAGGCGGTGTAGAACAGAATGTTCTCGCCTCTATCGTCAAACACGGGCGTGACCACCGTGATGTCGGGCAGATGCGTGCCGCCATTATAGGGCGCGTTCAGCGCGAACACGTCGCCGGGGCGGATATTGCCCTTGTTCAGTCGGATGACGGTTTCCACCGAGCGGTCCATGGAGCCCAGATGCACCGGCATGTGCGGGGCGTTGGCCACCAGCGCGCCGTTCTGGTCGAAAACCGCGCAGGAGAAGTCGAGCCGCTCCTTGATGTTCACCGAATAGGCGGTGTTCTGCAGCGTCACGCCCATCTGTTCGGCGATCGACATGAAGAGGTTGTTGAAGACCTCCAGCATCACCGGGTCGGCCTTGGTGCCGAGTGCGGCCATGCGGGCCTTCTTCTCCACGCGGCGCATCAGAATGTGGTCGAGCGCGGTGATCTCGGCCTGCCAGCCGGGCTCCACGACAACCGTCTGGTTGGCCTCGATGATGAGGGCAGGGCCGTTGACCTTCGCGCCGCGCGACAGCGTCTCGCGGCGGTAGATGCCGGCATCGGTGCCAGGCGCCC